>NZ_WHOV01000065.1:0-44577 GCF_009765395.1 Pseudomonas sp. BAV 4579
TATAAGAGACAGCCGCACAGCCACCCAGGAGACTCGCCATGCTGAACTGGGAAGAATTCGACAAAGACGACGACACCACCACCGCCAAGCCCGCGCAGGCCGCCGGCCAGCAGGCGCCTGCTCAGACCGAGCGCCTGGACTCCGAGGGCGACGCCCTGGTCCACGACGCCCGTGCCCCATCCGCTGACGACTCCGACGCCGTGGCCCGCGCCAAGGCCGCGCTGAACGAGCTGGACATCCAGGAAGGCCTGGACGACCTGGAAGGCTCCTCCGCGCGCGTGCACGTCGGCGACAAGCAGATGATCAACGCCCGCGCCGACCTCAACCAGCTCGTACCCTTCAAGTACGACTGGGCCTGGCAGAAGTACCTGGATGGTTGCGCCAACCACTGGATGCCCCAGGAAGTGAACATGAACGCCGACATCGCGACCTGGAAAAGCGCGGACGGCCTCACCGAGGACGAGCGCCGCATCGTCAAGCGCAACCTCGGCTTCTTCTCCACCGCCGACTCCCTGGTCGCCAACAACCTGGTGCTGGCCGTCTACCGCCTGATCACCAACCCCGAATGCCGCCAGTACATCCTGCGCCAGGCCTTCGAAGAGGCGATCCACACCCACGCCTACCAGTACTGCATCGAATCACTGGGCATGGATGAAGGCGAGATCTTCAACATGTACCACGAGATCCCGAGCGTCGCGAAGAAGGCGAGCTGGGGCCTGAAGTACACCCGCTCCATCTCCGACCCCGAGTTCAAGACCGGCACCCCGGAGACCGATCGCCAGTTCCTCAAGAACCTGATCGCCTACTACTGCGTACTGGAAGGCATCTTCTTCTATTGCGGCTTCACCCAGATCCTCTCCATGGGTCGCCGCAACAAGATGACCGGCACCGCCGAGCAGTTCCAGTACATCCTGCGTGACGAGTCCATGCACCTGAACTTCGGCATCGACATGATCAACCAGATCAAGATCGAGAACCCGAGTCTCTGGGATGCCCAGATGAAGGACGAAGCCACCCAGATGATCCTCCAGGGCACCCAGCTGGAGATCGAATACGCCCGCGACACCATGCCCCGCGGCGTGCTGGGCATGAACGCGGCGATGATGGAGGACTACCTCAAGTTCATCGCCAACCGCCGCCTGACCCAGATCGGCCTCAAGGAAGAGTACCCGGGCGCTACCAATCCCTTCCCCTGGATGAGCGAGATCATGGACCTCAAGAAGGAGAAGAACTTCTTCGAGACCCGCGTGATCGAGTATCAGACCGGTGGGGCGTTGAGTTGGGATTGATGTGACGCGCATCACAGAGTAGATTGACCTGACACCTGCCATGGATGTTGGGATGAAAAAGCCCCGCCTATGCGGGGCTTTTTTTAGGAGAAAAAAATGAGCACAAGTGGACTTATACTTTCTTACCCAGAAGGCAACAAAGAGATAAGAACCATCTATCGCGATGGCGAAGTATTATTTTGTTTGGCTGACGTAGTAGCTTTACTTGCCGAGCAAAATACAACATTAGCTCAGGATGGAAAGAAAATAGGACTTGCCGGACTAACAAAGGCGCTACTTGACGCTCTTGATAGCGATGAAAAGCATTCTATTACAGAGATTGAACTGAGCAACCCTAAGGACGCTCAATTCGTCACGCAACCGGGACTATTCAGAATTATTCTTAGAGACAATAGTCCCGCTTGCAAAAAATTCCAACGCTGGGTTTTCCACGAAGTACTTCCGTCTATACAGCGCTATGGAACTTACCCTCCTCCTGCTGTGCCTCAAGGCTCTGAGGTAAAAAAGGCGGTAATGCTACTTCTCGACGAGATAGAAGAAAGAGAAAGATTAGAGCGAGAGACGAAAGAGCGCTTTTTAATAACAGAAAAGAAGCTCAACGAGCTAAGTCAAAGACTTGTCGCGTCAACGCCTACGAGCGGGCCAAGCCTCAGCTATTTCACTATATCTGAATATTGCCAGTCCCAAAAAATCGATCACGCCAATTCACAACTATTTCAGGGGTGGTGCATAAAAATTTGTGCTGAAGATGGCTACTACAGTCACAAGATCATCATCGAGGGCAAAGAAGAAATTTCTTTTCCAGAGCCTGTATTACTTAAAGCCAGATCTATGATATTTAACACACCACACGACAGCAAAAACTTTTGAGCCAAAAATAGCCTAGCCGCCAATAGGGTGTACGACCATAATTAACCCATCTCCGGCGCCGACCCTAAGTACTTTCTACTATTTAGACCAACACTACCCTCAATTCGAAGATAGGCTCCTCTATTTTCTACGCTACAAACTTTAGCGGCATTACCAATCAAGGACGACCCAATGCCCCGTTGGACAGACCAACCGGCTACCGACACGGATGCCTTCTTCGACTTCATCCTCAAGTTCTCCGGCACCTTCCTGCGGCGTCATGCTTCGCTGCTGGCCAAGGGGCTGCCGCCGGCCCTCGGCTTCGGGATGTTCCTGGCCTATTTCGCGCGTAATCACTTCTATCCCAGCTTCGATCTCTTCCAATTCTCGTCGCTGCTGCTGGCCGCTGCCTGTCTGGGGTTCCTGACCATCGGCGCCTTCGTTGCCGCGCTCTTTCTGCCAGGTGCCTGGGTCTATTACCGCTTCATCAATACGGCGGCGATCAAGGAGGACATCACCTACGCCCTGCCCTATCGCGGCGAGGGGCGCTTTCGCAAGATCATGCTGTTGATGGCGCTGGTGTTCTTCGTGCCCTATCTGCTGGCGGGGTTCAGTAATGCGGCCATTCTCTTTGTCGATCCTGAACTGTTCGTCAGCGTTGCCTTGCTTGCGCCCATCCCCATCACGCTACTGGCGGGCATGGCCATTCAGGGGCTGTTCGACTTGCGCCGCTTCAGCTTCCTGAAGTTCGTCTGGGAGGCTTACCTGCCGACGATGGTCGTCGGCCTGTTCATCGTCTGGATGCTGGCCCAGGCCTATCCGCTGGTGAGCGATTGGCAGCCGCTGCTCAAGTGGGGCGCTCTGGCCATCGCCCCCTTCATCATTGCCTTCGTCACGACCATGACCTCCATGCTGTTCATCGCTGGCTGGAAGGCGGCGATGATGTTTTCGCTGTTCTTCGCCCTCTTCCTGGCCGGCTATAGCGGTGTGCTCACCACCCTGCCCGAGACCATGGTCAAGACGCTCGGCCTGGGTAATTACCAGGCCAAGGCCATCGTCCTCGACACCTCCTATTGCGCCAAAGACCAGGCCAGGGTGCTGCCCACCGATGACCAGTGCGTGCTCAAGGAGGTACTGGTGGTCTGGTCGCTGGGGGAGGCCTTCGTGCTGCGCCTGGCGGATGGCAGTACGGGGCGGTTGCCGGCCACGGCGATTCGGACGCTGGTGAAACCCCAGTAACGGACGGTCCGCCTGGGCCAGCTTCAGGTCTGGTTTGAATTAGGTTTATCGGCCCGTCATCATGGCGCGCAATCCTTTGCCTCAAGCCTGCGCCTGCCGTGTCGATAAGACTGCGGTGCGGCTCCGCCTTGGCAGGTGCTCGCCCCCGGCAGGGAGCGCCCTTCTCGTATCCAGACAGGTCCGATTCGCCCATGGCACTCGATGCACCCACCATGCTGACCCTTACCATCGCCCTGGCGGCTGCCGCGGCGGGCTACCTGGCCATCGAGTGGCGGTCGGTGCGCGAGTCGGCGCTGCTGTACTGGAGCTCGGGTTTCGCCCTCATTTGCGTGGGTAGCACCCTGGCGCTGTTGCGCAGCCAGGGGCTGCTGCTGGTCGGCATCTGGTTCGCCAATGGGCTGCTGATCTTCGTGCATGGCCTCTTTCTGCTTGGCGTGGCGCGCTTCACCGGGCGGCGCCTGAGTCTCGGCTGGTGGGCCTTCGCGGCGATCTGGCTGGGGATGTTGCTGCTGCCCAATGAGCCCTGGTGGTCCAAGGTGCTGCTGGTGGTGCAGTCGTTCCTGATCGGCATCCTGGCGATACGGGCGAGCCTGCTGCTGCGCCGGCGCAATGCCGGAGAGCGGCAGCTGCGCGCGGTGCTGCTGATCCATGGACTCTTCTACCTGATCAAGATGATCCCACCGCTCACCCCCGGCAGCCTGATCGATCTAGCGGTCTATCGCGGCGTCATCATCCAGGTCTCGTTGGTGGAGGGGGTGATGGCGGTGATGCTGATCGCCCTGTCGATGACCGGCACGGTGAGTTATCGCCGCGAGCAGCATATCGAGCGCCTGGCCGGCAGCGATCCCCTGACCGGTCTGCATAATCGCCGCGCCCTGGAAGCCGAGGCGCCACGACTGTTCAGCCAGGCGACCCCGGCCCGACCCGGCGCCCTGCTGCTGATCGACCTCGACAACTTCAAGCTGGTGAACGACCTCCATGGCCACGCGGCGGGCGACGGCCTGCTGATCGCCCTGAGCGACCTGCTGCGCAGCTCCCTGCCCCGCCAGGCGCTGACCGCCCGGCTGGGGGGCGATGAATTCGTGGTGCTGCTGGGTGAGGTGGCCGATGCGGATGTCGTGCGTTTGGCAGACACCCTGCGCCTGCGCTTCAACCAACTGGCGGCGCAGCGCCTGCGGACGCCCGAACCCGTCACCCTGAGCATCGGCGCCGTGCTGTTCGATCAGCCGCCGGAAAGTCTGGCGGCCTTGCTGGAGCGCGGGGACGGTGCCCTCTACGCCGCCAAGCGCGGCGGGCGGGATGGCTTGCGGATGAGCCTGGGATGAAGGCGCGCTAATGGCTTAGGCTTGGGCGATTGCCTGACCGGAGCCACCATGCCCATCGCCCTCGAATCCCCCGACCAACCCGAGGTGATCGCCCTGATCGCCGAATTGGATGCCTACCAGGACGGCCTCTATCCGCCCGAGAGTCGTCATGCCCTGGATCTCATATCATTGATGCAGCCGAACGTGCTGTTCCTGGTCGCCCGGGATGACAGCGGCAGTGCCCTGGGCTGTGGGGCCATGGTGCTGCAGGACGACTATGGCGAGATCAAGCGGATGTATGTGAGCCTCAGGGGTCGCGGGCAGGGGCTGGGTGGTCGCCTGCTGGCGAAGCTGGAGCGCGAAGCGGCAGGCCGCGGGTGTGAGTTGGCGCGACTGGAAACGGGGCCCTATCAGCCGGAGGCCTTACGGCTCTATGAGTCAGCGGGTTACCAGCGGCGTGGTCCTTTTGGAGCGTATCGGGACGATCCGTTGAGTGTGTTTATGGAGAAGCGGCTGGAGGCGTAGGGTGGACAACGCGAAGCTTGTCCACGCGAGGGTTTTGAGGTCGTGCGTTGGTGGCGTCGGTGGAAAAGGCTGCGCCGTTTTCCACGCTACGGGACCTGTAGCGTGGACAACGCGAAGCTTGTCCACACGAGGGTTTTGAGGTCGTGCGCTGATGGCGTCAGTGGAAAAGGCTGCGCCGTTTTCCACGCTACGGGACCTGTAGGGCGGAGAACGCAAAGCTTGTCCACACGAGGGTTTTGAGGTCGTGCGCTGATGGCGTCGGTGGAAAAGGCTGCGCCGTTTTCCACGCTACGGGTTGAGCTATCGTTTCTGTCTCTGCTCAAGGAAGAGCTGCCATGTCTCGATTTCGTCGTGCCCGTGTTCCGGGGGCTTCCTATTTTTTCACCGTTGTCCTGGCGGATCGGCGTAGCGATCTGCTGACGCGCCATATTGATCTGCTCCGTGAGACCGTGCGGGCAACGCAGTTGCGCCATCCCTTTCATATCAATGCCTGGGTCACCCTCCCCGATCATCTGCATTGCATCTGGACCCTACCGGAGGGCGATGCGAACTTCGCCTTGCGCTGGAAGGTGATCAAGTTCGGTTTCTCCAAGCGGCTGCCGGTAGGTGAATGGCGTACGGCGACGCAAAGGGCGCGGGGTGAACGTGGGATATGGCAGCGTCGATATTGGGAGCATCTGATAAGAGACGAGCAGGATTACCAGCGTCATGTGGAATACATCCACTTCAATCCGGTCAAGCATGGCCACGTTGGCGCAGTGAAGGACTGGCCTTACTCGAGTTTCCATCGAGCGGTGCGGGAGGGGCGCTATCCGCAGGATTGGGGTGGAGACTTCGCGGTAGAGACAGGAGGGTGGGGGGAATAGCGCCGTAGGGCGACGACGCGCAGCTTGTCCACGCGGGAGTTTTGGATCGTACGTTGGTGGCGCCAGTGGAAAAGGCTGGCGCCGTTTTCCACGCTACGGGGTGAACGCCATTAACAGGAATTCTACGAAGCTTCTCACCGTCACCGAGCGCCATCTTGTCTGGGGATAGAGCGCGGTCAGGGGGCGAGTGAGTTCCTGGCCCTGGAAGAGACGGACCAGGCGGCCGGCGGCGACGTCGTCCTGCAGCAGGAAGGCCGGCTGCAGGATGATGCCGAGGCCCTGCAAGGCAGCCAGGCGCAGGGCGGGGCCGTTGTTGAGGTGCAGGCGGCCGGGTGGCAGCGGGCCGAAATTGGTGCCGGTCTGGGTGCGCCATTGGTGCAGGGCGCGAGGGTCCATGCCTAGGCAGTCATGGGCCTCCAGATCGGCCAGTCGCTCGGGCGTGCCGCGCTGGGCGAGATAGCCGGGCGCGGCGCAGCACCACATCACATAGGGCGCCAGGGGTCGCGCCACCAGGGAGGAGTCGGCCAGTTCGCCGATGCGGATGGCGATGTCGATGCCCTCCTCCACCAGATCCTGGACCCGGTCGCTCAGCACCAGATCGAGGGTGACCTGGGGCTGCCGCGCCAGATAGTCGCCCAGCCGAGGCGTGATGCCGTAGGTGCCGAAAGACACCGGCGCCGAGACGCGCAGGATGCCGGCGGGCGCCAGGCGCTGGGTTTCGGCCTGGCGGTCGGTGTCGGCGACCAGGGCGAGGATCTCGCGGCAGCGGGCGTAGTAGCCCTCGCCAAAGGCGGTCAGGCGCTGGCGCCGAGTGGTGCGCACCAGCAGTTGCAGGCCCAGGCGCTTTTCCAGGCTGCGCAGGTGATTGCCGGCCATGGTCGGCGAGATGCCCTGGGCCTGGGCCGCCGCGGCCAGGCTGCCGCGTTCCACCACGGCGACGAACACCTGCATGCTGTCGAGCAGATCCATTCCACACTCCTGCTAAGGAATCCTCGCACTGGGACGGCGTTTATCTCATTTGGGTGGTGGGTGAGGCTAGTGGCGTGGATGAGGTGGCGGCGTTTTCCCACCCTACGACCCTGAAGTGGAGAATCGATCATGGATCTGCAACTGCACGACCGTACTGCCCTGGTGACCGGCGCCCGCATGGGCATAGGCACTGGCATCGCCCGCATCCTGGCGGCCGAAGGCGTTCGGCTGGCGATCACCGCGCGGCGGCGGGACGCCCTGGAGGACCTGGCCGAGGAGATCGTGGCGGCGGGTCATGCCCGGCCGCTGGTGATCGTGGCGGATATCACCGACGCCGAAGACGTCCAGCGTCTGGCGCGGGAAGCCGAGGAAGGACTGGGCCGGGTGGATATCCTGATCAACACCGCTGGCGGATCGCGCCCCATACCGGTGGATGCGGACGACGCCGCCTGGGACGAAGCCTGGAATCTCAACTTCACCGCCACGCGCCGCCTGACCCAGGCGCTGCTGGGCGGGATGCGCGAAAGGCGTTGGGGACGCATCGTCAATTTCAGCGGCAGCATGGAGCCACGGGACGTGAACGGCGCCGGGGCGGCCAAGGCGGCGATCCAGTTCTGGTCCAAGGGGCTGGCGAGTCAGCTGGCGGCCGAGGGCATCACCGTCAACACCATCGCCCCGGGGCGGATCAATTCCGAGCAGATCCTGCAGCGGCTGCATCCGACGCCCGAGGCGCGGCAAGCCTTTATCGCCCGGCACATTCCCATCGGCTATTTCGGCGAGCCGGAAGACGTGGGCCAGGTGGTGGCCTTTCTCGCCTCACCGCTGGCGCGCTACCTCACCGGTGATGTGATCGCGGTGGACGGCGGGATGCATGCCCATGCCCACTAACCCTCTCTAGCGCCTGACACAGACGAACAGCGCATTACCCGCCTCGCCGGCCCAGGGTTCGATGCGCTGGTAATCGTGCTCCAGCATCTGCACCTCGAACTGCGGCTCCAGCAGGGCCAGCAGTTCGGGGAAATCCACCGCCACCATGGGATGTTCGTCCTGCCAGGTCTGCTGCTGGCCGGAGTGGCGGCGTTCGATGCGCAGGCGGAGTTGCTGGTGTTCGCCCGCGCCCGGGTAGTGCCAGGCGGAGACGAAGCTGAAGTGGCCATCGGCCCGTTCGACGCTGTGGCCGACGCTGGAGGCATTGTCGATACGGCGCTTGTCGACGGCGTTGAAGCAGAACAGGCCGCCGGGAGTCAGGGCCGCCCGGACCTGCGTCAGGCACGCCTGGAGGCGTGCAAGGCTACCGCTGTAGTGCAGGGAGTAGAGAAAGCAGGTGATCAGGTCGACCGGCTGGTCCAGCTCGAAGGCGCACATGTCCTGGCAGGAGAACTGGGCCTCGGGGCAGCGCAGCGCGGCCTGGGCAAGCATCGGCGGATTGAGGTCCAGCCCGCTGCTCTGGAAGCCGGCATCGAGAAAATGCCGCACATGGGGACCGGTGCCGCAGGCGAGGTCGAGATGACGAGTGCCGCCATTGCCGAACAGCCGCTGCAGGCGCAGCACCGCCTGGCTCTGGGCCTGGTAGTCGATGTCGGCGCAGAGCAGGTCGTAGTAGGCCGACAGGTCGGTATAGAGGGCGGTGGCGGACATCGCAGGGGCTCGGGGCTGGAGACGCGGGCGCGCATCTTAGTCGGTTTCTGCAACCTTCGACGCCTTATACTGGCTGTTTTCCCAAGAGTCCCCTGACGTGAGCAACAAGAGATACGCCTGCATCGGCCTGAGCAACCCCAAGTCGCCGTCCAACGTCGGGTCCATCATGAGGGCGGCGGGTTGCTACGGGGTGGCCTCGGTGTTCTATACCGGCACCCGCTATGACCGCGCCAAGGACTTCGTCACCGACACCAAGAAGGTCCATCAGGACATCCCGCTGATCAACATCGACGACCTGCGCCGCATCCTGCCGCTGGGGTGCGTGCCGGTGGCGGTGGAGCTGGTCGACGGCGCCCGGCCGCTGCCCGAGTACACCCATCCCGATCGCGCCCTCTATCTGTTCGGCTCGGAGGATGGCTCGCTGAGCCAGGAGCTGCGCGACTGGTGCGAGGACGTGGTGTACATCCCCACCCAGGGCTGCATGAATCTGGCGGCCACGGTCAATGTGGTGCTCTATGACCGCCTGGCGAAGGGCAATAACACCCGCTCCGGTCCGCTGTTTTAACCAAACCCCTGGGTCGGTCGGCGCAAGACCGGATCGAAGGGGTTGATGCGCGCGGCGATCACCCCGGCTTCGCGGCGGAGCAGTTCGATCACCGTGGGCAGGCGCTGGGGGTTGAGGCGTTCGCTCAGGGTGCCCACGCTCAGCGCCGCCACCGCCCGGCCATTGCGGTCGAGGATGGGCACGGCGAGGCCCGCCATGCCGGCCAGCACCCCGGTGTTGCGCGCGGCATAGCCCTGCTGGCGGACGTTGTCGATCTCGGCGCGCAGCAGCACCTCGTCGTAATGATGGGCATCGCGCAGCCGCGGCAGGTTGTAGCGGATCACCTCGTCGCGCTCTTCCTCGGGCAGGAAGGCCAGGATCGCCAGGGCGCCCTGGCCGCCGCCCAGCGGCACGCGGCCGCCGATGTCGCCGGTGAAGGTGCGGATCGGATAGGGCCCCTCGCTGCGATCCAGGCACATGGCGTCGAAGCCGCTGCGCGCTAGCAGGAACAGCGAATCGCCCAGAGAGGCCGACAGCCGCAGCAGACTCGGCCGCGCCAGGTCGCGCAGGTTGCCGACCTGGCCGGCGCGGGCCGCCAGGGCGAAGAAGTCCAGGCTCAGGCGGTATCTCTTGCTGCGGGCGCACTGCTCGACCATGCCCTCTTCCACCAGGCCGCGCAGCAGTCGGTGGGTGGTGGGTTGCGACAGGCCCACACGCTCGGCCAGGCGGGTGACCTTTTCCCCTTCGGGATCGCCCTCGCCCAGGGCCCGCACCACGGCGAACACCCGGCTGATGGCGCCAACGCCTACCTCACCTGCCGCTGCCTTTCTTTCACTGGAATCTTCCATCTACCGCACTCCAAAATATTCCACTGAGTGAATAAATCTGAAAAAAGAGTTCATTCAGTGAAAAACCTGCTTGTCCCGCATCCTAGGTCGCCCTTACCTTCAGGTCCATAGGGCGATACTCACAATCACCGGACGCCGCCAGTCGAGCGAGCGCCAACGTCCCAGATCCAGGCTGTCTTTCGCCCTGCCAAAACCTTGCCCACCGTCCCCGTGGGCGCGACCGGAGGAGCATTGCGGCCATGGCTTTCCTGACTCTCGACAATCTCAGCAAGCGCTACGGCGACAGCTATGCGGTGGCCGGTTCGACCCTGGCCATCGAGCGCGGCGAATTCGTCTCCCTGCTCGGCCCCTCCGGCTGCGGCAAGACCACCACCCTGCAGATGATCGCCGGCTTCGTCGACGTCAGCAGCGGGCGCATCCTGCTCGACGGCCAGGACATCACCCACGCCAAGCCGGCCAGTCGCGGCCTCGGGGTGGTCTTCCAGAGCTATGCGCTGTTTCCCCACATGACGGTGCGCGACAACGTCGCCTTCGGCCTGCGCATGCGCAAGGTGGCGGGCGCCGAACTGGCGCGCCGCGTCGAGGAAGCCCTGGGCCTGGTGCACCTGGGCCAGCACGCCGAGCGCTATCCGCGCGAACTTTCCGGTGGCCAGCGCCAGCGGGTCGCCCTGGCCAGAGCGTTGGTGATAGCCCCCCCGGTGCTGCTGCTGGACGAGCCGCTGTCCAACCTGGACGCCCATCTGCGCGAAGAGATGCAGTTCGAGATCCGCCGCATCCAGCGCGAGGTGGGCATCACCACCCTGATGGTCACCCACGACCAGTCCGAGGCGCTGTCCATCAGCGACCGGGTGGTGGTGATGGAGGCCGGACGCATCACCCAGGTGGATGCGCCCTATCGCCTCTACGAACACCCGCGCAACAGATTCATCTCCGATTTTGTCGGCAAGGCCAACCTGCTGCCCGGCAGCTTGGATGCCCAGGGTCGGCCACAGATCACCGCGGGCGGCGCCCTGGCGATCTCGCTGCGGCCGGAAAAGATCGAGTTGCGCCCCGCCGGTGAGGGGCGTCTGCAAGGACAGGTGCTGACCCGCTTTTTCCTCGGCAGCCAGTGGCTGTATCGGCTGGAGACGGCGCTGGGCGAGGTGTCGGTGCTGCGCAGCAACGATGGTCTGCCGCCGCTGGACGAAGGGCAGCGCGTTGGGCTGCACTGGGACGACGGTCTGCTGCGCCGCCTGGAAGCCGCGGAGGCCGCCGCATGAGCACCCTGCTGCGCGGCACCGGTCGCGCCTATCTGCTCAGCGCCCCGGCCCTGGTGCTGTTCGCCGGACTGCTGCTGGCGCCCCTGGCGCTGACCCTGGCACTGTCCTTCAACGTCTTCGACTATGAGACCGGGATCAAGGAAGGTAGCTACACCCTGGCCCACTACCTGAGCCTGCTGGGCGATCCCTATTTCTACGAGATCTTCCTGCGCACCTTCTGGATCAGCGCCCTGGTCACCCTGCTCTGCGTGCTGATCGGGGTGCCGGAGGCCATCGTCCTCAGTCGCATGGGCGCGCCCTGGCGCTCGATCTTCCTGATCCTGGTACTGACGCCGCTGTTGATCTCGGTGGTGGTGCGCGCCTTTGGCTGGAGTCTGCTGCTGGGCGCCGACGGCCTGGTCAACCAGGCCATCGTGGCCCTGGGCGGGCGGCCGCTGAAGCTGCTCTACACCCCCTTCGCGGTGATCGTCGGCCTGGTCCACGTGATGCTGCCCTTCATGATCATCCCGGTCTGGACCTCGCTGCAGAAGCTCGATCCCGCCGTCGAGCAGGCCGCGCTGTCCCTGGGCGCCAGTCACCTGACGGTGCTACGGCGCATCGTGCTGCCCCAGGTGATGCCCGGGGTGCTGTCGGGAACGCTGATCGTCTTCGGCCTGGCCGCCAGCTCCTTCGCCATTCCCGGTCTGCTGGGCGGACGCCGGCTGAAGATGGTCGCCACCCTGATCTACGACCAGTACCTGGCGGAACTCAACTGGCCGATGGGCGCCACCCTGGCGGTGGCCCTGCTGCTGCTCAACCTGCTGGTGATGCTGGGCTGGAATCGCCTGGTGGAACGCCGCTACAAACGTGCCCTGGGAGTCTGACCTCATGACCCGCAACGGCCCGCTCGGGCTCGCCTTCCATACCCTGGTGATGGTCTTCATGCTGGCGCCGCTGGTGGTGGTCTGCCTGGTGGCCTTCACCCCGGAGAACACCCTCAGCCTGCCCACTTCCGGCTTCTCGCTGCGCTGGTTCGCCGCCGTCTTCGAGCGGGCGGACTTCCTCACCGCCTTCTACAACAGCCTGCAACTGGCCGCCCTCTCGGCGACCCTGGCGACACTGATCGCGGTGCCGGCGGGGCTGGCCATCACCCGCTACCGCTTTCCCGGCCAGGGCTTTCTCAATGGCCTGTTCCTCTCGCCGATCATCATCCCGCACCTGGTGCTGGGCGTGGCCATGCTGCGCCTGTTCGCCCTGCTGGGGGTGAATGGCAGCTTCAGCTGGCTGGTGCTGGCCCATGTGGTGGTGATCACCCCCTATGTGCTGCGCCTGGTGATCGCCGCCGCCATCGGCATCGACCGCAGCGCCGAGCAGGCCGCCGAGAGCCTGGGCGCCAGTCGCACCACGCTGTTCTGCCGCATCACCCTGCCGATGATCCTGCCCGGGGTGGCCGGCGGCTGGCTGCTGGCCTTCATCAACAGCTTCGACGAGGTCACCCTGTCGATCTTCGTCACCTCTCCGGCGACCCAGACCCTGCCGGTGCGGATGTACGTCTACGCCACCGAATCCATCGATCCGATGATGGCGGCGGTGTCGGCCCTGGTGATCGCCCTGACCGCGGCCACCATGATCCTGCTCGACCGCATCTATGGCCTGGATCGCGTGCTGGTGGGCAAACAATGAACAGCCGAGACCCCTCCATGGCACTGCTCAAGCGGGTGGCCGAACGCGACCGCCCGACCCTGGCCTTCACCCTCGACGGCCAGCCGGCCGAGGGCCTGCAGGGCGATACCCTGCTCACCGCCATCCTCACCCAGAGCGATCACCTGCGCGGCAGCGATTTCGGCGGCGAACCCCGCGCCGGCTTCTGCCTGATGGGCGCCTGCCAGGATTGCTGGGTGCGCCTGGCCGACGGCCGCCGGGTGCGTGCCTGCGCCACCTTTCTCGAAGCGGGCCAGCAGGTCAGCCGCGATCCAGGGCGGCCGCTGTGAGCGCCGTCGTGGTGGTGGGTGCCGGACCGGCGGGCATTCGCGCGGCCCAGACCCTGGTCGCCCATGGCCTGGAGCCGGTGCTGCTCGACGAAAGCGCCCGCGGCGGCGGCCAGATCTATCGCCAGCAACCGGGTAATTTCCAGCGTCCGAGCAAGGCGCTTTACGGCTTCGAAGCGGGCAAGGCCCAGGCGCTGCACAGCGCTTTGACCGAGATGCAGACGACGCTGGACTATCGACCCGACACCCTAGTGTGGAATGCCGAAGCGCGCGCCCTGGATACCCTCAGCCAGGGCCGCTATGTCGATCGCCTGGCCTTCGACCAGGTCATCGTCGCCACCGGCGCCACCGACCGCATCCTGCCGGTGCCGGGTTGGACCCTGCCCGGCGTCTACAGCCTGGGCGCCGCCCAGGTGGCGCTCAAGTTCCAGGGCTGCGCCATCGGCAGCCGCCCGGTGCTAGCCGGTACCGGTCCGCTGCTCTATCTCGTCGCCTATCAATACGCCAAGGCCGGGGCCAAGCCACTGGCGGTGCTGGACAGCGCGCCCTTTCGCGACCAGGCCACGGCCACCCCGGCCCTGCTCGGTCAACCGACTACCTTCGCCAAGGGGCTCTACTACCGCAGCTGGCTGGCGCTGCACGGCGTGCCCGTGCACCAGGGCGCCGAGCTCCTGGCGGTCGAGGGCGAGCGCCGGGTGGAGGCCGTGCGCTGGCGCGCCGCCGACGGCGAAGCGCACCGGCTGGAGTGCGATGCGCTGGGCTTCGGCCAGACGCTGCGCAGCGAGACCCAGCTGGCCGACCTGCTGGGGTGCGACTTCGCCTGGAGTGTTATCAATCGGGCCTGGTTGCCGGTACGGGACAGTGGTGGACGCAGCAGTCAGACCGGGGTCTACCTGGCCGGCGACGGCGCTGGCATCCAGGGCGCCGATGCCGCCGAACTGGCGGGCGAACTGGCGGCCCTGAGTCTGCTGGAGGATCGTGGCGTGCCGGTGGACAGGGCGCGTATCCAGGCCCTGCAGGCACGCCTGGCGCGCTTCGAGGTCTTTCGCCAGGGCCTGGAGCGGGCCTTCCCCTTCCCTGCGGACTGGGCGGCCAAGGCGCCGGACGCACTCATGGTCTGTCGCTGCGAACAGGTCAGCGCCGGCGAGATCCGCGCCGCCGTGGCCCAGGGCCATTGGGAGATCAACAGAGTCAAGGCCACCTGCCGGGTCGGCATGGGCCGCTGTCAGGGCCGCATCTGCGGCGCGGCGGCGGCCGAGTTGATCGCCTGCGCCTGTGGCCGCCCGCTGGACCAGATCGGCCGGTTGCGCGCCCAGGCGCCGATCAAGCCGCTGCCCTTCGGCGTGGAGCTGGCGCCATGAGCCGGCTGGACGTGGATGTCCTGATCATCGGCGGCGGCATCGTCGGCAGCAGCGCGGCGCTGTTCCTGGCCCAGGGCGGCCAGCGCGTTGCCCTGCTGGAACGCAACTTCTGCGGCGCCCAGGCCAGTGGCGTCAACTATGGCGGGGTACGCCGCCAGGGCCGCCCGCTGGTGCAATTGCCGCTGTCCAGTCGCGCCCATCAGCTCTGGGGCGGTCTGCGAGACCTGCTGGGTACCGATGGCGAATACCTCAGATCCGGCCACCTCAAGCTGGCCCGCAGCGATACCGACTTCACCTCCCTGCAGGCCTATGCCCAGGCCAGCCAGGGCTTCGACCTCGACCTGCAACTGCTCGACCGGAGCGAATTGCGCCGGCGCTTTCCCTGGGTCGGCGACATCGCCGTGGGCGCCTCCTTCTGCCCGGAGGACGGCCACGCCAATCCACGCCTGGTCTCCCCGGCCTTCGCCCGGGCAGCCGCGCGTGCCGGCGCGCAGATCCTCGAGCGTACCGCCGTGACCGTCGTCGAGCACGACGGCCAGCGCTTCCAGCTCCGCACCGACAGCGGCCTGACCCTGAGCGCGCCCTGGCTGCTGAATTGCGCCGGCGCCTGGGCCGCGGAGCTGGCCACCCGCTTCGGCGAGCCGGTCCCCCTCACCGCGGCCCATCCGGCCATGCTGGTGACCGAACCGCTGCCGCCGTTCATGACCGCCAGCACCGGCGTGGAAGGCGGCGGCATCTATGCCCGCCAGGTGGCACGCGGCAATTGCGTGCTGGGCGGTGGACGCGGTTTCGCCCTCGACGCCGATCGCGCCCGCCCGGGCCAGCTGGCCATCCTCGACATCCTCAGAAACGCCGCCGAACTCTATCCGGCGCTCACCGGTGCCCAGGCGATCCGCACCTGGAGTGGCGTCGAGGGCTATCTGCCGGATCACCAGCCGGTGCTCGGCCCCAGTCTTACCACCCCCGGCCTGCTGCACGGCTTCGGCTTTGCCGGCGCGGGCTTCCAGATCGGGCCGGCGGCTGGCGAAGCCCTGGCCGAGTGCATCCTACAGGGCGCGCCCCGGCACAGCCTGCAGGCCTTTTCCATCGCCCGTTTCCCTTCCCAGCCCAGGAGTTCCCAATCATGCGCCTGACCCCTGCCCTGCTCGTGGCCCTCGCCGGCCTGCCCCTGGCCGCCGTGGCCGAACCGACGCTCTACCTCGGCATGAACGGCGGCACCATGGAGCGCCTCTATGCCGACAGCGTGCTGCCCGCCTTCGAGAAGGCGCACAACGTCAAGGTGGTGATCGTGCCCGGCACCTCGGCGGACATCCTCGCCAAGGTCCAGGCCAGTCCGCAGAAACCACCGATCCACGTGATGTTTCTCGACGACGGCATCATGTACCGCGCCATCGGCATGAATCTGTGCAGCCCGCTCAAGCCCAGCGCGAGCCTGGCGCAGATCCCCGACAAGGCCAAGATCAAGGACCAGGCCGCCGCCGTCAGCCTGGGCGTGACGGGTCTGGCCTACAACAGCCGGCTGTTCAAGGACAAGGGCTGGGCGGCGCCGTCCTCCTGGGCAGACCTCGCCGATCCCAAGTACAAGGGCAAGGTGGTGTTCCAGTCGCTGTCCTCGTCCACCTTCGGGCTGCACGGCTTCCTGATGTTCAACCGCCTCAAGGGCGGCACCGAGCAGGATGTCGACCCCGGCTTCAAGGCCTGGCCCACCACCGTCGGCCTCAATGTGCTGGAGTACATCCCCAGCTCGGCCAAGCTCTCGGAGATGGTGCAGACCGACGAGGCGGCGCTGTTCCCGCTCACGCCCACCCAGGTCACCGCGCTCAAGCTCAAGGGCATCCCGGTGGAATACGCGCCGCCCAAGGAAGGCGCCGTGGTGCTCAACGTCGCCGAATGCGTGACCGCCAACAACGACCAGCCGGAGCTGGCCCAGCAGCTGGCGGAATACCTGCTGACCCCCGAAGCCCAGGCCCCGGCGCTGGAACTGGGCGACCAGATCCCGTCCAATCCCAACACCCCCACCACCGACAAGACCCGCGGCCAGGTGGACGCCATGCAGAACTACCTGAAGACCGCCGTGACCATCGACTGGGACGAGGTCAACAAGGTACGGCCGCAGTGGAACGCCCGCTGGAACCGGCAGGTGGAGCGCTAGTCGCTCGAACAGCGCAAACGCACCGCTGGATGTCGACCCTGGACAACTCCGGTCCGGGGCGACCCCTCACCCTTGGCGGCTTCCATCACCAGGAGAGCCGCCATGGCCAACCCGCCCATCACCGTTCTGCGCGACACCCAACCCCTGCCCGTGGTCGATGCCTGCAAATGGGAGCGCATCGAGGGTGAGCCCCATACCGTCAACCTCAATGCCTACACCTCCGATGACGGCAGCAAGATCATGGGCACCTGGATCTGCACCCCCGGCAAGTGGCGCGTCGACTACGTGAAGTGGGAGTGCTGCCACTTCCAGGAGGGCTACTGCATCATCACCCCCGATGGCCAGCAACCCATTCACCTCAAGGCCGGCGACATCTTCGTCGTCGAACCCGGCATGAAGGGCACCTGGGAAGTGGTCGAGACGGTGCGCAAGTATTTCGTCTTCGCCTGATCCCGCCAGGCCCCGGCACCGCTGCCGGGGCCCAGGCTTCAGCGACCGTCGAAGCCGCGGAAGAAGCGCTCGGCGTTGTCGCTCAGGGTGTCCAGGTCGTACCCCCCTTCCTGCACGATCACCGTGGGCAGTCCCAGGGCCTTGATCCTTTCGCCCAGCACGCCGAATCCCGCCTGACTCACCGCCACCTTGGACTGCGGATCGTTTTCGTAGATGTCGAAGCCGAGTGACAGCACCAGCACGTCCGGCGCCCACAGCCGCAGCGCCGCCTCGGCCTCATCCAGCCGGGCGAAGAAATCCGCCTCGGAGGCGCCGTGGGGCATCGGCAGATTCAGGTTGCAGCCCTCGCCCCGCCCGCTGCCGCGTTCATCGGCGAAACCGGCCACCACCGGATAGAAATTGGTCGGATCGCCATGGATCGACAGGTAGCAGACGTCGTCCCGGTCATAGAAGATTTCCTGGATTCCCTGGCCGTGGTGCATGTCGGTATCGAGGATGGCGACCCGAGCGAAGCGCGCGTGCAACTCCTGGGCCGCGATGGCGGCGCCATTCAGGTAGCAGAAGCCACCGGCCGCCTCGGCGCGAGCATGGTGCCCCGGTGGGCGACAGAGGGCATAGGCGGCTGGCGCGCCGTCCCGCACGCAGCGCGCCGCAGCGATGGCGCTCTGGGCGGAGCCATAGACGGCGGCCCAGGTCTGGACGCCGATCGGGCAACTGCCGTCCGCCAGGTAGCGGGCGGTCTGGCCGAGGATGCCACGCAGCGGGTTGTTCTCGCGGACATAGATGTTCGACATCACCTCGTCACCCCAGTCCTCGGGCACCTGGTGCCAGTCGCGATAGGCATTCTCCAGGTAGGTCACATAGGCCTCACCGTGCACGGCATGCAGTGGCGCGCGGCCGTGATCCGCCGGCTGTTCGAGGGGATAGTCCAGCCGCTCCACCGCGGCCAGCAGGGCGTCGAGGCGGGCCGGCACTTCCTGGGGGGTGCGCATCTGGCCACGGGACAGGTAGCTGCGCGGATGATGCAGGCGCTGATCGGGATGGAAAAAGGTCTTCATGTCATCTCTCCTGCTGGCCCGCGCGGGCCAGCACGGCATTGAACAGGACGTCGGCGCCGCGACGGACGTCATCGAAACTGGCCGATTCGGCCTCGTTGTGGCTCAGGCCGCCGGCACAGGGGATGAAGATCATCGCCGTGGGGCAGTGCCTGGCCAGGTGGATGGCGTCGTGACCGGCGCCGCTGATGATGTCGCGGTGGGGATAGCCCAGCGCCTGGACCGCCTCGCGCACGGCGGCGACGCAGTCGGTGGCGAAGGGGGTAGCAGGGCTCAGCCAGTGCCGCTGGACGTCCAGCGACAAGCCGCGCTCGTCGGCCACGGCGGCCAGGCATTCGCGTGCGGCGGTTTCCAGCGCTGCCAGGGTCTGGTCCTGGGGGTGACGCAGGTCCAGGGTGAAGTGCACCTCGCCGGCGATGGTGTTGCGCGAGGAGCGCGCCACGTCCAGTTGCCCCACGGTGACCAGTCCGTCGCCGAAGCGAGAAGCCAGATCCTCCAGCGCCGAAAGCATCCGGCCGACGCCGAACAGAGCATCCCGGCGCCTGGCCATGGGGGTGGTGCCGGCGTGGGCCGCGGTGCCGCGGACGCACACGTCGAGCCAGCAGATCGCCTGGCCCCCGGTGACCACGCCCACGGCCAGGCCTTCGTCTTCGAGCACCGGTCCCTGCTCGATATGGGCCTCGAAATAGCTATCGAAGGCCCGCCCCAACGGCTGGTCGCCGGCATAGCCGATGCGTTCCAGACTCGTGGCCACGGAGATGCCGTCACGGTCGCAGGTCGCCAGGGCCTCGGCCAGGGGCAGCTGCCCGGTGAAGACCGCGGAACCCAGCATGGCCGGCGTGAAGCGCGCACCCTCCTCGTTGGTCCAGACGGCGACTTCCAGGGGTCGCTCGGTCTGGATGTCCGCGTCGTTCAGACTGCGCATCACCTCCAGCCCGGCGAGCACGCCATAGACGCCATCGAAGCGCCCGCCCTTGGGTTGGGTGTCCAGATGGCTGCCCATGACTACCGGCGTGGCCTGGTCATCACGCCCCGGACGACGGGCGAACAGGTTGCCGATGGGGTCCACCGTCAGGCTGAGGCCGGCGGCCACGCACCACTGGCTGAACAGCGCCCGCCCCTGGCGATCTTCTTCGCTCAGGGCCAGGCGACTGCTGCCCCCGGCCTCGCCCGGACCGACCTCGGCCATGGCGGCCAGACTCTGCCAGAGGCGCTCGCCATCAATTCGATACATGCTGGATTCCTTGTAATCAGGCGGGAGAGACATGGGCAGTGGCCTCCCGACGGCGCGCCAGAGCCGCCACGCACAGCAGTGACAGGCCGGCCAGCAGGGAGTAGAAGACCGCCAGCGGCCACCACTCACCCGTGAAGCGATGGGCCAGCAGGGTGCCGACCATGGGGGTCAGGCCACCGGCAATGGCGCCACAGACCTGGTAGGCCATGGAGATGGCGGTGTAGCGCACCCGGGTAGCGAAGACGCCACTGACGAAGCCGGCGATCACCGCATAGAAGGACGCCATGCAGGCGGCCGCCAAGGCGATTCCCAGTACGATCAGCGGCGCCGAGCCGGTCTTGACCAGCACGAACATCGGATAGGGCGAGGCCATGGCCAGGGCCGCGATCAACAGCAGGAAACGGGCGCTGCCCATACGCTCGGCTAGCAGCGCGGCCAGCGGCTGGACCAGGAACTGGATGAGGGCGACGAACAGCAGGCAATCAAGGATCAGCGAGCGCGACAACTCCAACACCTGGGTGGTGTAGCTGAGCATGAAGGTGTTGGTGAAATAGACCCCGGCGATGCCCAGGGTATTGGCGCCGATGCACAGCAGCAGCGGACGCCAGGCGGTACGCAGCACTTCGGCCGCCGGCGCCTTGGCCGTTTCCTGGCGCTCCTTCATCTCGGCGAATTCGGGGGACTCGTCCACACCCAGGCGGATGGCCAGGCCGACCACCAGCAGCAGCGCGCTGGCCAGGAACGGCAGGCGCCAGCCCCAGTCGAGCAGATCCTCTTCCGGCAGGCTGGTGACGCTACGAAAGGCGATGATCGACAGGATCAGGCCGGCCGGGCTGCCCCACTGGGCGAAGGAGGCGAAAAAGGTCCGTCGACCGGCCGGTGCATGCTCGCCGGCCATCAGCACGGCACCGCCCCATTCGCCACCCACGGCGATGCCCTGCACCACCCGCAGCAGGATCAGCAGGATCGGCGCCCAGACGCCGGCCTGGCTGTAGGTGGGTAGCACGCCGATGAGCACGGTGACCACCCCCATCATCAGCAGGGTGACGATCAGGGATTTCTTGCGGCCGATGCGGTCGCCGATATGGCCGAAGACCAGGCCACCCAATGGCCGGGCGAAGAACCCCACGGCGAAGGTGCCGAAGGCGGCCAGGGTGCTCAGCAAGCGGTCTTCGGAGGGAAAGAACAGCTGGCCGAAGACCAGCGCGGCGGCGGTGGCGAAGATGTAGTAGTCGTACCACTCGATGGTGGTGCCCACGAAGGCAGCGGCGGCGGCGCGCCTGGGTTGGCGACGCGGTGAGGTGGACGGCATGCAGGGTGCTCCTATCGACTGCCGGAAAGAGGGGCGACGCGGCGGTTTGAAAGGCCGGACGCACGGAGAGCCATGGGCAGGGGCGATCAGGGAGACATGGACGCAGCACTCCTGGGGGTATCGTTCTTGTTGGGCAGGAGAGAGAGAAGAATGCAGGAGCGTTCTAGGGCGCCTTGACGTCGTTATCCCTTGGCGGGCTAAGATTAGTCAATTTTCTAATTCTTATACTTATCTATAAGCATGGCTAATAATCAGGATAGACCGCTCTCCCCTGCGCCCTTGCCAGACGGTCGGCGGTTTCTCAACGATCGGCTGGACTGGAATCTCCTGCGCACCTATCTGGCGATCGTCCAGGAAGGCAGCGTGAGTCGTGCGGCGGCGCGGCTGCACCTGACTCAGCCGGCAGTGAGCCAGGCCCTCAAGCGGCTGGAGGAACAACTCGATTGCGCGCTGATCATTCGCCGGGGGCCGCGCTTCGCCCTCACCGAGGCCGGCGAAGAGGTGGCCCGCATCGCCAGCGACCTCTATGGCAACGTCTCCCGCCTCGGCGCTGCGCTGGAGCGCTCAACGGAAACCGTGGTGGGCAAGGTGCGGATGCTCACCATCAGCCGCATCCAGTCGCGCTGCTACGACGACTTCCTCGCCGACTTCCACCGCCGCTTTCCGCGGGTGGAACTGGAGATCGACGTGATGCGCAGCTCGGACATCATCAGCTCCCTGCTGCAGAAGACCGCGACCCTGGGCCTCGCCCTCTGCCGTATTCCTCAGCCAAAACTGGAGCAACGGGTGCTTTTGCAGCAGCGCTATGCCTTTTTCTGCGGACGTCGCCATCCCCTGTTCGGGCGCAGTGACCTGTCGCTGGCCGATCTGCAGGGCGAGAACTTCGTCAGCTTCACCAGCGACCAGATTGGCGGCAGCCTCTCGCCGCTCACCATCTTCCGCGATCAGCAGGGCTTCACCGGACGGATCGTCGCTTCCTCACCCAGCCTCGAAGAAATCCGCCGCCTGGTCGGCGCCGGTTACGGCATCGGCTGTCTGCCCCAGCATGTAGTGGCCGAGGACGTGGCCGCCGGCGAACTCTGGCGACTGCCGCCCGGCGAAGGCGTGGCCGATGTCGAGGTGCACCTGCTCTGGCACCGCGAGCAGCGCATGACCCAGGCGGAAACGGCGCTGCTGGAAGGCTTCCAGCATCTGCTGGCGACCACCGAGGTGGCCGCGCGGCTCTAGGCGCTTTCACTCTGGCAGCGGGAAGCGTCTTGCTATGCTGGTCCGCCGGATACCCCCGCTAAGGAGCCCCCATGGATCCCTACCCTCGCCCTGGCACCTGGCGAGAGCGCCTGTACGTCATCATCTTCCACACCTACACCCCGGCCGGAAGACTCTTCGACACCCTGCTGCTGGCGGTCATCATGGCCAGCCTGGGCGTGGTGATGCTGGACAGCATCCAGGCCATCCATCTGCGCTACGGCAGTTGGCTCTATGGACTGGAGTGGATCTTTACCGCTCTCTTCGCCCTCGAATACCTGCTGCGGGTATTTTGCGCACCCCGGGCGCGAGAGTACGTCTTCAGCTTCTACGGCCTGATCGATCTCCTCGCCGTGCTGCCGGCCTTTATCGCCCTGCTGGTTCCCGATGCCCAGTATCTGCTGGTCATCCGGGTGTTGCGGATGATGCGGGTGTTCCGCGTGCTCAAGCTGACGCCCTACCTGAGCCAGGCGGATTTCCTGATGGTGGCGCTGAGCAGCAGCCGGCAGAAGATCACCGTCTTCCTGCTGGCCATCTGCACCCTGGTGACCATGTTCGGCACCTTCATGTACGTCATCGAAGGACCGGCCAACGGCTTTACCAGCATCCCGCGCAGCATCTACTGGGCGGTGGTGACCCTGACCACCGTGGGCTTCGGCGACATGGTGCCCAAGACGGCGCTGGGCCAGACCCTGGCAGGCATGATCATGATCACCGGTTATTCGATCATCGCCGTGCCCACCGGCATCTTTACCGCGGAGCTGGCCAACGCCATGCGCAGCGCCACGCTACAGCGCGACTGTCCACGCTGCCAGAAGCCTACCCACGAGCCTGACTCCTCCTTTTGCAATCGCTGCGGCAATCCGCTGTTCCCTCCTACTGAGAAGAGCCAGCCGGAGGAGTCGGCCCACTAGACCGGACGCTACGTCTCAGGGCGTGGCGTCGCTGGCATAGCAGGCCCAGGCCGGGCGCGTGGCCAGGCGTTCGAGATAGGCCGCGATCGCCGGCGCCGCGATCCGCTCGAGCGGAGTGCACCGCCAGCGGTGCAGCGACAGGCCCAGGGCAATGTCGGCCAGGCTGAAGTGCTCGCCGGCCACATAGGGACCATGTTGCGCCAGGTGCGCCTCCAGAATGGCGATGCGCGCGTTCCAGGCGGCGACGCCTTGCGCCAGGCGCTGCGGATCGGGCTGCGGTGGCTGTTGCTTCACCAGGGCCAGATAGGCGTAGCTCCAGGCCGGATTGAGTTCGCAGGCCTGCCAGTCCAGCCACTGATCGACCCGTGCCCGGGCGCGCGGCGCGGTGGGATACAGCGCCTCGCCGCCATGGGCATTGGCCAGGTAGCGCAGGATGCTGTTGGATTCCCAGAGCACGAAGTCGCCGTCCAGCAGGACCGGGATCTGGCCATTGGGATTCCACTGCAGGTACTCGGCGGATTGCGCCGAACGGAAGCCGGCGCCCCAGTCCTCGCGCTCATAGCCCAGGCCCAGTTCGTCGAGGCACCAGAGCGCCTTGCGGACGTTGATCGAAGAGACGCGACCAAGGATCTTCAGCATGCCGAGGCGACCTCCAGAGGCAGGTGGTTGAGATAGGACTCGATATTGCCGAGCGCGCGCTGCACATAGTCCTCCTTCTCGCCCACCGGTGCCACGTAATGCAGCACCTCGGCCGCGGCCTCGCGGCCCAGCAGCCGGGCGATGGCCCAGGCCGCCAGGTAGCTGGAGGCCAGGCAGCCGCCGGCGGTGGCCAGGTTGCCGCGGGCGAAGAAGGGCTGCGCCAGCACCTCGATGCCGGCTTCCTGCACCCAGGGCTTGGTGGTGAGATCGGTGCAGCCGGGTACGCCGTCGAGCAGGCCGAGGCGCGCCAGCAACAGGGTGCCGGAGCACTGGGCGCCGATCAGCTGGCGTCCGGGGTCGAGCACCGCCAACTGTTCCAGCAGGGCGGCGTCTCGCGCCAGTTCCCGGGTACGGCTGCCACTGCCCACCAGCACGGCGGTGCAGTCTGCCAGTTCGTCGAAGCCAGCCTGACGCTCCAGGCGAACACCGTTCATGGAGGTCACGCAGGGGGTCGGCGCCATCAGCGAGACCCGCCAGTCCGGACGCTTGATGCGATTGAGGAGGCCCAGGGCGATCAGGGAATCCAGTTCGTTGAAGCCGTCGAAGGTGAGGATGGCGAGGTGCATGGGGCTACCAGGGGCGCGGGGTGAAGCGAGAGTCTCGGCCGCACGGGCGGGCGTCGGCCAGATACAGTGCCGCGCCAGGCGGGCCATACAGTCAGGCCGGCCAGCGACAAACCGCTCTAAGGCGGGCAATAGCACCCCTGCCCTACTTGGAAGCACTAGCACTTAGCCATTACAGTGACGCACCCTGGCCGAGCCATCGGCCGATTTGCCATCGTCCAGCGGCCCTACCCCTTTCCGAGATGTCGATGGACGACGATATTCGTTATGAACAGCATGTCCGCCGGGTGCTGCGCACGCCCCTGCTGGTGTTGCAGCCCCTGATGCTGGCGATGTGGCCGCTGAGTCTGTGGAGCAATCCGCTGATCGGCAGTCCCTACAAGGCGCGCTATTTCGCGCTGATGCTGCTGTTGCTGGGGATCAGCGCCTTGCTCAGCGTGGCGCGCAGCGCGCGCATGATGAGTCTGACCTTCACTGGCAACATCTGGGCGCTCATCCTCGCCTTTCGCATCCAGATTCAGGATGGCGGCGCCCTGGGTCACTACTGGAATCTTCCCATCGCCATCGTCGTCGTGCTGGGCACCTGCGGCCTGACCTATCGCCTCTCCCACTACCTGACCACCCTCGCCGGCGCTGCCTTCATCCTCTTCGCCGGTCAGGCCCAGCTGATACCCACCGCCATGCCGGTGCAGCTGGTCGGGTTGCTGGTCGGCGCCACCCTGGCCATCGGCATCGCCTACAACCACGCCAACAGCCAGTGGATGCGGCGGACCTTCATTCTCAAGGAGCGCTATCGGATTCTCGCCGAGACCGATGAACTCACCGGAATCGCCAACCGCCGCAAGCTCCTCGAACGGGTCGATGCGGCCCGCGGCGAGAGCGGGCAGGCGCCCAGGCATTTCGTCATGCTCGATATCGACAACTTCAAGGAGATCAACGACCGCCACGGCCATCAGGTCGGTGACCAGGTGCTGTTCGCCACGGCGCGGCAACTGGATCAGCTCGATCCGCGGTTGCAGGGCGGCCGGCTGGGCGGCGAGGAATTCGGGCTGCTGATCCGCGACCTCGACGAGGCGCGGGTCAGTCAGCTGCTGGAAACCCTGCGCAGGCGCCTGGCTGAAGCCGAGCCCCTGGGTATCCGCTTCAGTGCCGGGGCGCTACGGCTCACGCCGGAGCTGTCGCTGAACGAATTGCTGCGCCAGGCGGACGAAGGGCTCTATCGGGCCAAGCGCCAGGGCAAGGACCAGACCGTCTGGATCCGTTGAGGGTCGCTACTCCAGCTTTTCCACCTTCACCGCGGTGGTGCCGTCGTCGACCATGTCCACCCGCCGGGCAGCGGCGCGCGACAGATCGATGATGCGGCCGCGGATATAGGGGCCGCGGTCGTTGATGCGCACCACCACGGCGCGATCGTTTTCCAGGTTGGTCACCTTGACCCGGGTGCCAAGCGGCAGGGTCTTGTGAGCGGCGACCAACTCGTTGTTGTTGAAGGTCTCGCCACTGGCGGTTTCCTTGCCATGGAATTTGCGTGCATAGAAGGAGGCCTTGCCGCGCTGCTCGAAGCTGGCTTCCTTCTTGATTGGCGCGGCGACGGTCTTGGCATCCTTTTCCTGGCAGGCGCTACAGGCGAGCAACAGGAGCAATACAAGAAATCTGGGACGGCTGAACACGTTTCACCTTCCTCTTCTTCTTCGTTTTGGGAAAGCAACGCACTGGGGAATGGATTCAGCTAGCTCAGAACCGATCCACCACCCAAGGGTTCGCGAGGTATGGCCATAGGCCGCCATATCTGTGACGGACCCCGCAAGACCCGACTAGGGCGCCGGCAGCACGTACCTGAGGATGGCGACGAAGTGCAAGGCGCTGCCGGCCATGACGAAGCCATGCCAGATGCCATGCCAGTGGCGGAAGCGATCATCGAAGACGAAGAACAGGATGCCCACGGTATAGAGCACGCCGCCGGCCGCCAGCCAGGCGAAGCCTTCACCGCCCAGGCGGTCCAGCAGCGGCCCCACCGCCACCAGCACGATCCAGCCCATGACGGCGTAGATCACCAGCGACAGGATGCGCGCCTCCGAGCGCGGCTTGAGCTCCTGCGCCATGCCGATCAGCGCCAGGCCCCAGACGATGCCGAACAGCGTCCAGCCCCAGGGCCCGCGCAGGGTCACCAGGCAGAACGGCGTGTAGCTGCCGGCGATCAGCAGATAGATCGACAGGTGATCGAGCTTCTGCAGCAGGCGTTTCGCACGCCCCTTCACGCTGTGGTAGAGGGTCGAGACGCTGTAGAGGATCACCAGCGCGACCCCGTAGATGGCCACGCTGACGATGCGCCAGGGATCGCCCTGCAGGCTGGCCAGCACCACCAGGGTGATGGCGCCGGCCAGGGCCAGCAGGGCGCCGACCAGATGGGTCCAGGCATTGAGACGTTCGCCGTGATACATGCGTCCTCCGGTATGGGTCGCAAACGGGCTCAGGGTCTCGCCGAGCCCTCGCGACGGGCAGTGAGGCGCTCGTAGCGGTAGAGCAGCGGCTGGATGGAAATCCCGTGGACCGCGATGCTCAAGGCCACCACCGACAGAGTCAGGTCGACGATGGTCCCGGCCCAGTCGGCCGTGACGTGATGCGTGAGCGCGTAGCACAGATAATACAGGCTACCGATGCCACGGATGCCGAACCAGCCGATCAGCGCACCCTGGTGGCGATCGATGCGGGTGAAGGGCAGCATGGTGGCCACGCCCAGCGGGCGGATCACCACGAACAGCAAGGCGCCCAGCAGCAGCGCGCGGCTGTCCCAGTGGGTGATCAGCACCACCCCGAGCAGGGTCACCAGCAGCACCTCGAAGGAGCGCTCCACCAGGCTGCCGAAGGCGAGCATGTCGCCCATCATCACCCCGGCCGCCATCCGCGGCTCTTCGATGTCCTCCGCGCTGGCCACGGTGGCGCGCTCCGGCGCGCCGGTGAGATGACCGATCACCGGCTGCGCCAGATGCTCGGAGGGTGTTTCCGCATGGCCGGAGGTCTGCACCTCGGCCTGGCGCAGGCCCAGGCCGGCGGCGAACACCGCGAGAAAGCCGAAGGCGCCGATCTCGTCGGCCAGCACATAGGACAGGGCGATCAGCGCCAGGGCGAGAAAGTCATTGGGCGAGATGGTGCTGTCGCCATGCCGGGTGCGCAGGAAGATCATCAGCCGTCCGACCCCCTTGCCCATGAAATAGCCCAGCAGCAGACCCGCCGGCACGCCCCAGACCACGTTCTTGAGGAACCACTCCAGGGTCCAGCCCCACTGCAGTTCGCCGTGCTGCAGGAGCAGCAGGCCGAGCAGCACGAAGGGAAAGGCGGTGCCGTCGTTGAGACCCGCCTCGCCGGAGAGACCGAAGCGCACCCGGTCAAAATCCTGGGCGTGGTTGACCTGCACCAGTCCGGCCAGCACCGGATCGGTGGGCGCGAGGATGGCGCCGATCAGCAGGGCCACGCCCCAGGGCAGGCCGAGCAGATAGTGGGCCACCAGGCAGACCCCGGCGATGCTGAGGATCATCACCGGCCCGGCCAGCAGGTAGGCGCCGTGCCAGGAGGAGCGATGAAAGGACAGGCGCAGCTTGAGGCCGCTGACGAACAGCGAAAAGAGCACGGCCACCTCGGTGAGGTGACCGATCCAGGTCGCCGACTCCTGGAAGTTGACTTCGGCGAGCCCCAGGCCGATGGGACTGATCAGCATGCCGAAGGCCAGACAGACCACCGAGGTGGTGACCGGCAGCCAGCGCAGATAGGCGGATGTCAGGGCCAGGATCATCAACAGCGATCCCAATACCCCGACCCAGACGAGAAATGTCATGTGGGTAGCGTGATCCAGAACAGAAGAAGGAGAGCGGGTAGCGAACGCCACCCTGGTGATGGAGACTGCGCAAACGCAGCCACGGTGCCCCCTATCTGCCGAATGGCGCGCGCAGTCGTGACCCCGTGCCCATCGCCGGGGTCCCATGCCCTATAGTCCTAAAGGAAAGTCTCTCCTCGCATGAGCGATCACCGCCTCCGCAAGCAACGCCGCCTCGAACGCCTGCAGCGCTTCCTCGACTGGGCCGGCCGCACCCATCCCGACTTCGTCGCCAGGCAACAGCACCAGGAACTCTGGTTCAAGCCCTATTCGGGTTATCCCCTGCCGCACCTGGGGCGGATCGCCAAGGCCTTCTGGCTGGGCCTGGACGAAGCCGCCGCAGTGGCTGCAGGCAGCTCGCCCGATCCCGACAGCCTGCTGGGCCAGGCGCTGCTCAGTGCCGGCAAGACCTTTGGCTATCCGGTGGATGTCTTCGGCAGTGAAAAGCTCTTTACCGGCGGCGCGGCAAGCGAATTGCTCGAACCCCACTGGGCGCTCAATCTGGCTGACAGCGCTTGCGCCGAAGCCTTCGCCGCCGCGGTCGGCGAATGCCTGGGTGATGCCGTGCGCCAACGTCTGAGAATCCTGGCGGAACCCTTCGCCGAGCTGGCCGACGAGGATCGCCAGCGGGTGCTGGAGCGGGTGCCCCAGGTGCTGATACGTCTGGACGACTTCCTGCCACGGGCGGTGGAGGTGCTCAACGAGACGCGCCACGAACTGAGATTCAACGTGGTCCTGACCCACGAGGACATACGCCTGGAGATCCCCCGGCGGCTGGCGGCCAACCAGGGCCGCCTGCTCGGCGCTGCCGATGTCGCCGCGCTCAGGGCCGAAGCCGAGGCGGACCTGCGCGAGCGTTTCGCCGTGCTGGTGGGCGAAGCCGATGCCCTGGACTTCGATCTGCACCAGCTGGGCACGCCGCGTCTGCAGGAGCTGATGCGCCTGGAAGCCGACAAGCTGCGCCGCGCCCTGCGCCATGCGGTGGCCCAGCAGCGCGAGAAGATGGCCTTCGCCGTGCTGCTGGAAAACAACCCGCGCTTCGGCCAGTACCACCAGAACTATCCGGCCCGGCGGCTGACCCGCACCTGGACCGCCCTGCTCGGCCCCACCAACAGCGGCAAGACCCACAGATCCATCGAGGCCATGGCGGCGGTGACCCATGCCATCTACCTCTCGCCGCTGCGGCTGATGGCCCTGGAAAACCAGGAGCGCCTGGAATCCCTCGGCGTACCCTGCTCGCTGGTCACCGGCGAGGAGGAGATCATCCGTCCGGGCGCCACCCACTTCTGCTGCACCGTCGAGGAATTCGCCCGCTTCCGCCGCCAGCATTGGGAGGTGGTGGTGGTCGACGAGGTGCAGATGCTGGCCGATCCGCAGCGTGGCTGGGCCTGGGTCGATGCCCTGGTCAGTGCCCACACCAAACGCTTGCTGATGACCGGGCCGGCGCTGATCGAACCCTCGCTGCGCACCCTCAGCGCCCTGTGCGAGGACCGTCTGGAGATCAAGCCCACCAAGCGCCTGTCACCGGTCACGGTGGCGCGCCACACCACCACCCTGGAACGCCTGGAACCGGGTTCGCTGCTGGTGGCCTTCAGCCGGCGGGTGGTGCTGGAACTCAAGGGCCTGCTGGAGATGGCCGGCCGCCGGGTCTCGGTGGTCTACGGCGCCCTCTCGCCGGAAGTGCGCCGGGAGCAGGCACGGCGCTTCCGCGAAGGCGAAACCGAGATCATGGTCGCCACCGATGCGGTGGGCATGGGCCTCAACCTGCCGGCCCACACCCTGTGCTTCTACACCGATGAGAAATTCGACGGGGTGGAGAATCGTCCGCTGCGGGTGCAGGAGGTCAAGCAGATCGGCGGTCGCGCCGGGCGCTTCGGTCACCATGCCGAAGGCGAGATCACCGCGCTGGAGCCCCATGTACTGCGCAACATCAAGCGGCTGTTCCACAGTCCGGACGATCCGCTGGACCTGCACCAGTTCCAGGTGCGGCCGAGTCTGGAGCACCTGCGCGCGCTGTCCGAGTTCATGGAAGAGCCCAGCCTGCTGCGCACCTGGCTGACCTTCAATCGCAACATCAACTATGGCGACGCCTTCGTCTCGGTACTGCCCGACGAGCTGGCCGAGTGGATCAAGCTGATCGACCTGCCCGGCATCGATTTCCAGCTGCGCTGGATCTTCGCCTGCACGCCGATCCGCGGTGGCCTGGAAGGCCCGGCTAGTAGCCAGGCCCAGCGCTGGCTGCGCAGCGTCGCCCGCGGCGAGCCGGTGGACCTGCCGCGCATCCCCATGGGTACCGATCTCGCCGGGCTGGAAAGCGCCCTGCACGTGGTGGAGATCTATCTGCACCTGTCGCGCAGCCTGCCCGAGCTGTTTCCGGCCCTGGAACGCGGCCAGGACCATCGCGACCTGCTCAACGACGCCATCACCCGGGAGTTGTCGCGCCGGCGGCGGCCACGCGGCCAGGAAAAGGATCAGGGCAAAGGCAAGGGCGAGCGCCGCCAGGGACGGGGCGAACGTCGCGGCGGACGCTTCGGCCGTTAGTTTCGTAGGTTGGCGCCGAGCGCAGCGAAGCCCAACAACGTGGCCACAGGATGGCGGCACAGCCTCATCTATCGGTCGAGGCAACTGGCCAGCGGAAAAGGCTACGCGGTATTCCACGCTACGGCGATGCGGCAGGGTAGTTCACCAAGTTGCAGCCTACGTAGGGGCGGCCGCGTCGGCGGACCGCCAGGGCCGCAATAAGGCAGCTGCTCCTACAGACCCTAGTGTGGAAAACGGCGCAGCCTTTTCCACGGGGCGTCCGCCGCGAGGGACTCCCTCACCCCAGCCCTCTCCCCAGGGGAGAAGGGGCGATTTGCGCGGCGGTTCGTCTTCGGTGGCTCAGACGGTTGCTCCTACAGGGACTTCGCCAGCGGCACCCGTGCCTTGAAGCTCCAGGTAAAGCAGAATTCCGCCACCTGCTCGCCGCTTTCATCGGTACCGACGCTGCGCAGGCTCAGGGTCTGGGGCTCGCCCGTCGCGCGCGCCTGGACCAGCGCTGCGGCGATGGCCGCGCCCTGGTCGCAGCGAAAGACGAGGGTACCCACGGCCTTCTTGCTGAAGGTCGCGCTCATGGCCACCACCAGCATGGCATAGCGGGTGCCGGAGCGGCGGATGTGCCGGTCGGCGAGGATGCCGGTGGAAAATTCCGCCGCCATGCCCTCCACCGCCCAGAACATGCTCTTGAAGGGATTCTGGTTCAGCCAGCCATGGGTGACCTGTATCTGGCAGCCGGCATCGTCCAGGTGCCGTAGGCGCAGGCCGGCGATCTTGGCGATGGGCACCTTGGTCCAGACGAAGAGATTGAACAGCAGTCGATTCATGGCGAGCGCATCCGGCAGCCTGGCCGGAGCGCCAGGTGTCCGCAGCTTAGCGCTTCGTCCCGGGCCGCTCCACGACTGGCGGGCGCGGCCCGGCAGACAGTTCGCGACCCCTGGGTCGCGTGGCCGGGGCGCCTCGCCGAGGAGGCGCCCGCGGGCGTTACAGCGGATTGGCGTTGAGCTGCTCGGTGTAGCGCCGCGTCATGAAGATCGCGAACAGCAGGCCGGCCACCGCCAGGCTGCCACCCACCAGGCCGATGTAGGGCATGCCGACATGGGTCCCCACCACGCTGCCGAGCAGGGCGCCACCGCCGATGCCGACGTTGTAGATGCCGGAGAACAGCGCCATGGCGACGTCGGTGGCGTCCTTGGCCAGGGCCAGCACCTTGGATTGCAGCGCCAGGCCGAAACTCATGATGGCGATGCCCCAGACCACGCTCAGCCCTTCCAGCATGTAGCTCTTCCAGGCGAAGGGCAGCAGCAACAGCAGCGACAGGGCGATGCCGGCGATGGCCGCGACCAGGAAGCCATTGGGGAATCTCAGGCTGTAGCGGCTGAACAGCAGCGAACCTATGACCCCGGAACCGCCGAACAGCAGCAGCAAGGCGGTGATCTGCATGCCGCCCATGCCGGCCACTTCCACGGCGAAGGGCTCGATGTAGCTGTAGCCGGTGAAGTGGGCGGTTACTACCAGGGTGGTGAGCAAATAGATGCACAGCAGCGCCGGGCGCTTGAACAGCACCGGCAGGCTGGCCAGGGAACCGGAGTTCTCGCTGGGCAGCAGCGGCAGGTTGCGCGCCAGCCACAGGACCGTGCCCACCGCCAGCGCCGCGATGGCGACGAAGGTGTAGCGCCAGCCCAGCAACTCGCCCAGTACCCGACCCAGCGGAATGCCCAGCACCATGGCCAGGCAGGTGCCGGTGGCCAGCAGGCCGAGCGCCTGGGTCTGCTTGCCGGCCGGGGCGATGCGCACCGCCAGCGAGGCGGTGATCGACCAGAACACCGCATGGGCAAAGGCGATGCCGATGCGGCTGGCCACCAGCACCTCGAAGCTCCAGGCCACCCCGGAGAGGCCGTGGCAGGCGATGAAGACGATGAAGACGAACATCAGCAGACGGCGCCGCTCGATGGAGCGGGTGGCGAGCATCATCGGCAGCGACATCAGGGCGACCACCCAGGCATAGATAGTCAGCATCAACCCGACCTGCGAGGGACGCAGGTCGAAACTGCGGCCGATGTCGCTGAGCAGCGCCACCGGGACGAATTCCGTGGTGTTGAAGATGAAGGCGGCCAGGGCCAGGGTGATGACACCGGACCAGCTGGATTTCCGGGCTTCGGCGGTAGCATCCATGGGGGGTCTTCTACTCCAGAGCGAAAGGGTGGACAGCGACTTCCAGGCAGAAAGCCGACGACGAAAACCCACGAGCAAAGGCTTGGCCCGCCTGCGACGCCTGTTCGCGAGCGAGAAGTCTGCTGTAGGTAGGGATTGGAATTGGATGTGGTAAAAATTCTACGCTGTCGCTTCGGACCCTCACAACCACCCGCAGTTGCGCTCGGCTGCCGCAATTGGCGGTCCAGAGTACCCAACTGCCTGATCGGCGGCGCTTTTTCGCCTGGTAACCGGCCTGGCAGCTGCCCGTCGCTGCGACAAAACATCGCGAAACCTTTTGTCCGGCTCAAGCGGTTGGCGAAAGGCAGCGGGTCATTGACCTTGCCCCCGGGGCAAGCTCTAGCCTCGCGTCATCAGCCCAGTCAGGAGCTCTGAACATGCGTATTGCCCTTACCTCCACCCTGCTCGCCCTCACCTTGCTGGCGGGCGGCGTCGCCCAAGCCGCCGAGGCCCAGCACCCGGCCCACCAGGACATGCAGAAGAGCATGGAGACCATGCACCAGGGCATGGAAGAAGGCCTCAAGGCCAAGGACCCGGACATGGCCTTCGCCAAGGGCATGCTGGCCCACCACGAGGGCGCCGTCGACATGGCTCGCTACCAGCTCCAGCACGGCAAGGACCCGGAGATGCGCAAGCTGGCCGAAGACATCATCCAGGCCCAGCAGAAGGAAATCGACCAGCTCAACCGCTGGATCAAGGCCCACGCCAAGTGATGGTGCGCCGCGTCCGGGACTGGCACAGTGAGCTATCTGTCCCGACGCGGAGACCGCCATGCTGATCGACCATCTGGATCATCTGGTCCTGACCACCACGGACCTCGCCGCCTGCGAGGATTTCTACACCCGGGTGCTGGGTATGCGCCTGGAGACATTCGGCGCGGGGCGCAAGGCGCTGCGCTATGGCAACCAGAAGATCAATCTGCACGAGCGGGGGCACGAATGCGAACCCAAGGCCCACCTGCCGGTGCCGGGCGCCCTCGACCTCTGCTTCATCGCCCGTGAGCCGCTGGACCAGGTGATCGCCCATCTGCAGCGCGAGGGCTGGCCGATCATCGAAGGCCCGGTGGCACGCACCGGCGCCACCGGACCGATTCGCTCGGTCTATGTGCGCGATCCCGACCTCAACCTGATCGAGATCGCCGAGTACCTGGCCTAGCGCGGCCGACCGAACACCTGGGTCCAGTAGAGGCTGTGGGTGCTCCGCGGATTCAGGGCATAGGCCGCACCCATTTCGCTGAATTCCGGATTCATCAGATTGGCGCAGTGGCCCGGACTCGCCAGCCAGCCCTGCATCGCCTGGGTGACCGAACCGGCGCCGGCAGCGATGTTCTCGCCGATGCGGGTCCAGCCGTAACCCTGCCTGGCCACCCGCTCGGCCACGGTGCCGCCGCCGGGGGCGGTGTGGGAGAAGTAGTCGCGACCGGCCATGTCTTGGCTGTGGGCCAGGGCGGCATTGGCCAGCGCCGGATTCCAGCGCAACGGCGTGGTGGCGGCGAAGCGGCGGGTGCCGCAGGTGCGCGCCTGGGCCCGGGCGCGATTGACCTCGGCGAGCACCGCCTTGCCGGCGGTCTGCCAGTCGTCCAGGCCGGCGCTCACCACCGGCCGCGCCAGCACCAGTTGCCAGCGCGGTCCCTGCTGACTCACCCCGATCTGCGCATAGTCACTGCTGGCCAGCGGTCGGCAATACTGCTGGCGCAGCCCGGCCATGGCCGCCTGGGCGGTCGGCGCGCCTGCCAGCATGATCACCTGCACCGCCGACGCCTGATAACCCGCGGCGCGCAGATCGCTCTGCAGCCGATCACGACCGGTCAGGCGCACCGCCGCCAGGCGACCGTCAGCGGCGAGGGGCGCCGCGGCGCGGGTGCCGGGGCAGCCCTGGGGCGCGGCGCGATAGGCGTTGATCAGGCTGACCAGCCGCGCCTCCTCAGGCGTCGCGGCCAGGGCGGCCTGGGCCAGCAGGCCGGTAGTCAGCAACAGGGAAAAGACAGATAGACGAGGCATGCGCGAGCGGATCCGGAAAACAGGGAAACAGGGAAACAGGGAAACAGGGAAACAGGGAAACAGGGAAACGCTATGTACCCGGCCTGAACCCGAGGCGCAAGCCAGGCGACGAGCCAACCGAGGAACGGATGGCAGTTTGCTTGCAGGGGTGATTGGGGTAGGCTCGCCGGCTCATTCAACAGGAGTCTCTCCCATGGCCAAAGCCTCTGCCCGCCACATCCTGGTTTCCGACGAAGCCAAGTGCAACGAACTCAAAGCCGCCATCGAAGGGGGCGCCGACTTCGCCCAGGTGGCCAAGGACAATTCCAGCTGCCCCTCCAGCCGCCAGGGCGGCGACCTGGGCACCTTCCGCCCGGGCCAGATGGTCAAGGAATTCAACACCGTGGTGTTCAGCGCGCCGCTGCACCAGGTCCAGGGTCCGGTAAAGACCCAGTTCGGCTATCACCTGGTGGAAGTCACCAGCCGCGAGGATTGATCGCGCCGGTGCTCCCGCTGAAGGCGGGAGCACCCTCCCCACCCTGCCTCCAAACGACTATCCTGCAGACTTCCTGCCTCCCGAGGATAGCGCCTTGTCCCTGCCCCTGGAACGTCACGGCCAGTGCCTGTGCTGCGCTGTTCAGCTGGATTGTCGCCTCGATACCCTCGCCGTTTCGGCCTGTCATTGCCGGACCTGTCGCCGCTGGGGCGGCGGCCCGTTGCTGGCGGTGGAATGCGCCCAGCCGCCGGTGATCGGTGGCGGCGACGCCCTGACCGTCCATGCCTCGTCCGCCTGGGCCGAGCGCGGCTTCTGTCGCCACTGCGGCACCCACCTGTTCTACCGCCTCAAGGCCGAGCCGCACTACGCCATCCCGGTCGGCCTGCTCGAAGGCGCGGACTGGTTGCTGGACAGCGAAATCTTCATCGAGGAAAAGCCGGCCTGGTACTGCTTCACGCACTCGCGCCGCCAGCTGAGCGGGGCCGAAGCCTTGGCCGAGCACGATAGCCGGGACTAGCTGCCCGGGTTCGCCCCCGGGCGCCAGCCATGACCGCTGGTCGCCTGACCCCGGGCGCCTCCGGGCACGGCGCTTAGCGCGCCAAGGCTCGTGCCAGAGCCTCCTTCCCTTCCCCGCCCCTGAGCCACCCTGCCCGCGTGCCTGCGGCCTGGGCGCACACCCCCATCAAGCCGCCGGCAAACGCGCCGATGCCTGGTTGAGCTCTCTTTCCCAGCCTGCCAGACAAGAGGAACAATCATGGGGTTTCTGCAACGCTTCGGCGCGCGTGCCCGCCAGGGCGGTAGCGGCGTGTTCAGCCTGACCTGCTCCGCTCGCGAATTAGGCGACCGCCTCGGCGGCGTCGCCCTCAACCCCACTTACATCGCCGGCTTCGTCTCGCCGCACCTGGACCTGGACGCCATCGCCCGGCAACTGGCGGGGCGCTTTCCCGGCGCATCCATCAGCCTGTGCACCACCTCCGGCGAACTCTGCGGCAGCGAGCAGCGCCTGTATTGCGCCGCCGACGGCGCCTGGGACCGGCTGGTGCTGCAATTCTTCGACGCCTCGGTCATCGCCTCGGCCGAGGTGGTGCACGTCCCGCTGGACAGCGAGGACATCCGCCGCGGCGGCCCGCGGCGCAGCATGAAGGAACGCCTCGCCCGCCTGACCGAGTCGCTCAAGCGCCTGCAGGTGCGCACGCCCATCGATCACCGCGATACCCTGGCCTTCGTGCTGTTCGACGGCCTGTCCGCCTCGGAATCCTTCTTCATGGAGGCACTGTACGAGTCCGGCCGCTTCCCCTGCCTGTTCGTCGGCGGCTCCGCCGGCGGCAAGGGCGACTTCCGCCAGACGCTGCTGCACGATGGCCGCCAGGCCTATGAAAACCATGCCCAGCTGGTCTTTCTGAAGATGGCCAGGAACACCCGCTTCGGGGTGTTCAAGAGCCAGAACTTCAGCGCCACGCCGCTCAGCCTCAGTGTCCTCACCGCCTCGCTGGAAGAGCGCTACATCAGCCAGGTGGTCGACAGCCGCGGCCAGATCAAGAGCATGGTGGCGGCCCTCTGCGAGGCCCTGAGCTGCCGCGCCGAACAGCTGGAGCAGCGCCTGGCGGACTATTCCTTCGCCATCCGCGTGGGCGAGGAGCTGTTCGTCCGCTCCATCGCCCGCATCGACTACGCGCGCGAGCGCATCCACCTGTTCTGCGACGTGGCGCCCGGCGAAGAGCTGGTGATGGTCAAGCGCACCTCGCTGGTGGACACCACCCGCCAGGACTTTGCGCGCTTCCTGCAGGGCAAGAGCGGCACCCCGCTGGTGGGCGTGCTCAACGACTGCATCCTGCGCCGCGCCAACAATGGCGCCGAGCTGCCGCGCATGGGCGAGGTGTTCGGCCAGACGCCGGTGGTGGGCTTCTCCACCTTTGGCGAAATCCTTGGCCTGAATCTCAACCAGACGCTCACCGCGGTGTTCTTTTTCCGCACCCCCGAAGGCGCGCCCTTCCGCGACGACTACGTCGACAACTTCGCCGCCCACTACGGCGAGTTCAAGGCCTTCTTCCTGCGTCGGCAGATCAAGAAGCTGGCCGGCCTGAGCCAGGTGGTGGTCAACCAGATCAACGAATTCAAGCGGCAGAACTTCACCGGCGTGGTGGATGCCCAGGGCCTCGACGACTCCATCCAAGCGGTGTTCGGCGGTCTCGCCGATCTCGGCCAGGTCCTGCGCCAGGCCCACCAGAGTCGCCAGGAGATCGGCGAGCAGTTGCGGCACTACTCCGGCGAACTGCACAGCAGCATGGACGATCTGGCGGGCAACATCCTGCAGCAGGGCGAGGTCACCCGCCAGGCCGACAGCACCGTGCAGCACCTCACCGAACAGGCCGAGGACGTGGTGCGCAGCGCCAACGAGCTGAGCCAGTCGAGTCTGCGCATCCAGTCCATCGTCCAGGTGATCCAGCAGATCGCCGGCCAGACCAACCTGCTGGCGCTCAACGCGGCCATCGAGGCGGCGCGCGCCGGCGAGAGCGGTCGCGGCTTCGCGGTGGTAGCCGACGAGGTGCGCAACCTGGCGGCCATCACCCACAAGAACGCCGCCGAGATCGGCGCCGACATCGACCAGCTGTCCCGCGCCATCAGCGAGGTCGGCGCCCATATCGCCGGCCAGGCCGAGGACGTGGGCTCGCTGCAGGAGCTGCTCGCCGTCCTGCGCGAATCCGGTCGGCTCACCGCCCAGACCTCCCATCGCACCAAAGACATCGCCGATACCCTCACCGGCCTTACCGCCGCCACGTCGTCCTAGGTCGCAGGGACTTACCGTTCGTCGGCACTGACCGGCAAGTCGCACCCGCCGCCCTCGTAGCTGCCCCTCACCAGGGGCAGATACCGGCGGGCGGCGGATTACCTTCCGAGTGACCGCAGGGTCACGGCCAGCGCCGTGGCTTGCGACCCCATTTTGCCCCTGCCAGCGACCCACGGGTCAGCAATAGACGCCCCAAACCCGCTGCCGGCCGCCTCTACGACTTCTGTAGTTACTATACGAAAGCACTACAAAACTCCATTGACGACGCCTCGAACTCCTGCAAATCTCTAGCTGCACCGGACGCGAACCCCTATCCATGCGGGTCGCGCCTGGGCTCCGGGTGACCCTCGGGCCGTCTTGCGTAGTGATGCTCAAGAGGCACTACAAAAGAAGACGACTGAAATGCCGCGCTGCTCGAGGCAGCATCGCCAGAGGTGACGTCCGGATCCATGCAGGTACGTACGGCGACATGACTCGACAGCTGGGCTGACCTTTCGCCTTCGCGACCGGCATCCGGGTGGCAACCGCCATCCCGCTGCCGGACGTTGGGAAAAGACTGGTACCCAAGCCAACCTCATCGAGAAGGATCGACTCATGTCCGCTTACGAGAACGACGTTCAGGCCATCGCCGCCCTCAAGAACAGCACCGGCAATCACTGGAGCGCCATCAATCCGGAATACGCCGCCCGGATGCGCCTGCAGAATCGCTTCAAGACCGGTCTCGACATCGCCCGCCACTGCGCGGCCATCATGCGCCAGGACATGGCCGCCTACGACGCCGACAGCAGCGCCTATACCCAGTCGCTGGGCTGCTGGCACGGTTTCATCGGGCAGCAGAAGCTGATCGCCATCAAGAAGCACCTGGGCAGCACGAAAGGCCGCTACCTCTATCTGTCGGGCTGGATGATCGCCGCGCTGCGCTCGGAATTCGGCCCGCTGCCGGACCAGTCCATGCACGAGAAGACCAGCGTGCCGGCGCTAATCGAAGAGCTCTACACCTTCCTGCGCCAGGCCGACGCCCGCGAGCTGGCCATGCTGTTCCGCGACCTGGACGCCGCCCGCGCCGCCGACGAGAACGCCAAGGCCGCCGCCATCCAGGCGAAGATCGACCACTACGAGACCCACGTGGTGCCGATCATCGCCGACATCGACGCCGGTTTCGGCAACGCCGAGGCCACCTACCTGCTGGCCAAGAAGATGATCGAAGCCGGCGCCTGCTGCATCCAGCTGGAAAACCAGGTCTCCGACGAGAAGCAGTGCGGCCACCAGGACGGCAAGGTCACGGTGCCCCACGAGGACTTCCTGGCCAAGATCAACGCGGTGCGCTACGCCTTTCTCGAACTGGGCGTGGACGAGGGCGTCATCGTCGCCCGTACCGACTCCCTGGGTGCCGGCCTGACCAAGCAGATCGCCGTGAGCAAGCAGCCGGGCGACCTGGGCGACCAGTACAACGGTTTCCTCGACTGCGACGAGGTGGATGCCAGCCAGCTCGGCAACGGCGAGGTGCTGATCAGCCGTGATGGCAAGCTGCTGCGGCCCAAGCGTCTGGCCAGCGGCCTGTTCCAGTTCCGTGCCGGCAGCGGCGTGGACCGGGTGGTGCTGGACTGCATCACCTCGCTGCAGAACGGCGCCGACCTGCTGTGGATCGAGACCGAGAAGCCCCACGTCGGCCAGATCAAGGCCATGGTCGACCGCATCCGCGACGTCGTGCCCAACGCCAAGCTGGTCTACAACAACAGCCCCTCCTTCAACTGGACCCTGAGTTTCCGCCAGCAGGTGTTCGACACCCTGCAGGCCGAGGGCAAGGACGTGTCCGCCTACGACCGCGCCAAGCTGATGAGCGTGGACTACGACGACACCGAACTGGGGCGTCTGGCCGATGCGCGGATCCAGAGCTTCCAGCGCGATGCGGCGCGAGAAGCGGGCATCTTCCACCACCTGATCACCCTACCCACCTACCACACCGCGGCCCTGTCCACCGACAACCTGGCCAAGGGCTACTTCGCCGAGGAAGGCATGCTGGCCTACGTCAAGGGCGTGCAGCGCCAGGAGATCCGCCAGGGCATCGCCTGCGTCAAGCACCAGAACATGGCCGGCTCGGACATGGGCGACGACCACAAGGAATACTTTGCCGGCGAGGCCGCGCTCAAGGCGGGCGGCAAGGACAACACCATGAACCAGTTCCATTGATCACGGCCACTGCGGAGGACACGCTCATGAACCTGAACGACAACCCCGGCCTGGACGATCTCAAGCAACTGTTCGGCCGGCTCAAGGACAAGAACCACACCCACATCCTCTGGGTCTGCGAGAGCGGCGCGGTGCATGTCGACCGCCTGCCCGGCGGCGAGACGCCCGAGCAGTTCGAGGAGCGCCATCCCAGCCTGCGCATCCGCTTCAAGACCTACAACAAGGGCGGCGGCTACGTCGGCAAATCGGCCGCGGCGGACGACAACTTCATCAGGAGCGTCCACGCCGCCCTGCAGGAGCACTGGCGCCTGGCCGGTCGGCAGCAACAGCCGGCCTATGTGGATCGCTACTGCTAGCCATGAAAAAGGGCGCGCCGGATAGTTGACCACCCGGCGCGCCCTGCCCCACCTCCGAGGCGACTCGTCCGCTCCTGCATGGCCCTGCAGGCTCGGGCGAGTCGCTTCTTCCGTTTACAACACGAACAAATCCACGAAGCGATGCACCGGGGTGGCTTCCAGCCCTGCCTGGTCCTTGCACAGCTCGAAGATCTGGGCGCAGCGACCGGCCGGGAAGCGAGTCGCCAGGTTGCTCTGGAATTTGCGCTCCAGCAGCGGAATGCCCTCCTCGCGGCGACGGCGATGACCAACGGGATATTCCACGGCGATCTTCTCGGTGCTGCTGCCGTCGGTGAAGAACACCTGCAGGGCGTTGGCGATGGACCTCTTGTCGGCTTCCAGGTACTCGCGGCTGTAGCGCTCGTCCTCGACGATCTCCATCTTCTCGCGCAGCTGGTCGATGCGCGGATGGGCCTGGTGGAAGGCATCCTCGTAATGCTCGGCGATCAGGTCTCCGAACAGCAGCGGTACGGCGATCATGTACTGCAGGCAGTGGTCGCGGTCGGCGGCATTGGCCATGGGGCCCTGCTTGGAGATGATGCGGATGGCCGATTCGTGGGTAGTCACCACGATCTTCTCGATCTGATCGACGCGATCGCGCACCTGGGGATGCAGGATCACCGCGGCTTCGGCGGCGGTCTGGGCATGGAATTCCGCCGGGAAGCTGATCTTGAACAGCACGTGTTCCATCACGTAGCTGCCAAAGGCCTGGGGAAAGCTGAACTGACGCTGGTCGGCCGGCTTGGTGGCCAGGTCCTTGTTGGTGTGGCTGAAGAGCACGTCGTAGAAGCCCCACTGGGGTGCGCTGAGCACGCCGGGAATGCCCATCTCGCCGCGCAGGGCGATGTCGGCCAGGCGCACGCCGCGGCTGGAGGCGTCACCGGCGGCCCAGGACTTGCGGCTGCCGGCGTTGGGCGCATGGCGATAGGTGCGCAGCGCCTGGCCATCGACGAAGGCGTGGGAAAGCGCCGCCAGCAGTTGCTCGCGGTTGGCGCCCATCAGCTTGGCGCTGACCGCGGTGGAGGCCAGCTTGACCAGGAAGACGTGGTCGAGACCGACACGGTTGAAGGAGTTTTCCAGGGCGAAGACGCCCTGGATCTCGTGAGCCATGACCATGGCTTCCAGCACCTGGCGCATGGTCAGGGGCGCTTCGCCCTGGGCCACGCGGCGCTGGGAAAGGTGGTCGGCCACCGCCAGGATGGCACCGAGGTTGTCGGAAGGATGGCCCCATTCGGCGGCCAGCCAGGTGTCGTTGTAGTCCAGCCAGCGAATGATGCAGCCGATGTCCCAGGCTGCCTTGACCGGGTCCAGGCGATAGCTGGTGCCCGGCACCCGCGCACCCTGGGGCACCACGGTGCCCTCCACCTGGGGGCCGAGCAGCTTGGTGCACTCGGGGAAGCGCAGGGACAGCAGGCCGCAGCCGAGGGTGTCCATCAGGCAGTTGCGGGCGGTGTCCAGGGCCTCGCGGGAGGTGACCTGGTAGGTCAGCACGTAATCGGCCAGGTCCTGGATGACCTGGTCGTAGTCGGGTCGGTTGTTGAAATCGACGTTGGCGCTCATGAATTTTCCTTTATATCGTGGCCGTGGCGGTCCGCCGATGCGGCCGCTCCTACGGGGGTTGGCTGCCGAGGGCGCTCCCGTAGGAGCGGCCCATGGCCGCGATCAAACAATCAACGGTTGGCGATGGGCGTGAAGGCCCGCTGCTCGACACCGATGTAATCCGCGCTGGGGCGGATGATGCGGTTGTCGGCGCGCTGCTCGAAGACGTGGGCGCACCAGCCGGCCGTGCGCGAGCAGACGAAGATCGGCGTGAACAGCGGCGTCGGGATACCGAGGAAGTGATAGGCCGAGGCATGGTAGAAGTCGGCGTTGGGGAACAGCCCCTTCTCTTCCTTCATGGTGCGGTCGATGGCCTCAGAGACCGGGAACAGCACGCGGTCGCCCACCTCCGCCGCCAGTTGCCGGGCGTAGTCCTTGATCACCTCGTTGCGCGGATCGCTGTCGCGGTAGATGGCGTGGCCGAAGCCCATCACCTTTTCCTTGCGTTCGAGCATCTGCTTGAGGCCGCTGACCGCCTCCTCGGGCGAGGCGAAGCGCTCGATCAGCGCCATGGCCGCCTCGTTGGCGCCGCCATGCAGCGGGCCGCGCAGGGAGCCGATGGCGCCGGTGACGCAGGAATAGAGATCCGACAGCGTCGAGGCGCAGACCCGGGCGGTAAAGGTGGAGGCGTTGAATTCGTGCTCGGCATAGAGGATCAGCGAGACGTTCATCACCCGGGCGTGCAGATCGCTGGGCGCCTTGCCGTGCAGCAGGGTGAGGAAGTGGCTGGCGATGTCCGGGGCGTCACTCGTGCAGTCGATACGGGTGCCGCGCTGGCTGAAGTGATGCCAGTAGAGCAGGATCGCCGGAAAGGCGCCAAGCAGGCGATCGGCCACCTGCTGCTGGTCGGCAAAGCTGTGTTCCGGCTCCAGGGTGCCCAGCAAGGAGGCGCCGGTACGCATCACGTCCATAGGGTGGGCACTGGCAGGAATGCGCTCCAGGCCTTCCTTGAGCGGCTGCGGCAGGTCGCGCAGCGCGGCCAGGCGCTGGCGATAGGCGTCCAGTTGCGCCTGGGTCGGCAGCTCGCCATAGAGCAACAGGTGGGCGACTTCCTCGAAGTCGGCTCCTGCCGCCAGTTCACGGATGTCATAGCCCCGGTAGGTGAGGCCGGCGCCGGTCTTGCCGACGGTGCAAAGCGCGGTGCGGCCGGCGACCTGACCACGCAGGCCGGCGCCGCCGAGGGTTTTGCTGTCTGCCATCGTCTCGCTCCTCTTGGAGTTGTTGTGCGAAAAAGCGGGCGTTCAAAGCTTTCTTTACGATCTCGCGAGCTAGCGACAAACAAGGCGGAAGTGGCTGAGGAAGCGGATCGGACTCGCGCTCGAGTTCACGAGTGGTAAATGAGCATTCCGACCGGGCTGGCGACCCAGGCCACTTCCAACGCAGTTTGGCCGACGCGCAGCAGATCGTTAGGATTTCTGCTGCTGGAACAGGCGATCCAACTGGTCCTCATACCTGTGATAGTCGATGCGGTCATAGAGCTCGGCGCGGGTCTGCATGGTGTCGACCACCGCCTGCTGGCTGCCGTCGCGGCGGATCGCCGTATAGACGTTCTCGGCAGCGCGATTGGCGGCGCGGAAGGCCGACAGCGGATAGAGCACCAGGCTCACGTCGGCGCCGGCCAGTTCCTCGGTGGTGAACAGCGGCGTGGCGCCGAATTCGGTGATGTTGGCCAGGATCGGCACCCCTACCGCCTGGGCGAACTGGCGGTACATGGACAACTCGGTGATGGCCTCGGGAAAGATCATGTCGGCGCCGGCCTCGACACAGGCGCAGGCACGGTCGATGGCGGCCTGCAGGCCTTCCACCGCCAGGGCGTCGGTCCGCGCCATGATGACGAAGTCGGGATCGGTGCGGGCATCCACCGCCGCCTTGATGCGATCGACCATCTCCTGCTGGCTGACGATTTCCTTGCCCGGCCGATGGCCGCAGCGCTTGGCGCCCACCTGATCCTCGATGTGCATGGCGGCCGCGCCGGCCTTGATCAGGGCGCGGGTGGTACGGGCCACGTTGAAGGCCGAGGCGCCGAAGCCGGTGTCGACATCCACCAGCAGCGGCAGGTCGCAGACATCGGTGATGCGGCGGACGTCGATCAGCACGTCTTCCAGCCCGCTGATGCCCAGGTCCGGCAGCCCCAGGGAGCCAGCCGCGACGCCGCCGCCGGACAGGTAGACGGCCTGGAAGCCGGCGCGCCTGGCCAGCAGCGCATGATTGGCATTGAGGGTGCCGAC
>NZ_WHOV01000066.1:0-13185 GCF_009765395.1 Pseudomonas sp. BAV 4579
CAGACGGGGTGGACAAAGAGGTCTCCGGGCGGCGGGGGGACCGGCGCGGTGTACCGACCCCGGGGCCGGCACGGGGCCGACCCTGGAGGCGATTATACGACTTTTGTGCCTTTCAATGGCCTTTCAGTGACTGAAAAAACCGTCAGGCTAACGCACCAGGTGCAGGAACTGCAGATGGCGTTCGTACTGGTCGAGCATGTCGTTGAGGATCTGCTCGCGGTTGTAGCCCACCAGGTCGTAGTCCTGGCTACCCTCGGTGAGGTGCACCTCGGCGCGGTAGTAGCGCCGATTCTTCAGGTGCAGGCCGCCGATGCCGGCGCGGGCGAAGGAGGGCGTGAAGTAGCCCTGCATGATCACCTGGTAGATGAAGGGGTGCTCCTCGCCATGGCCGATGATGAGTTGCAGGTTGGCGTTGGTAGCGTCGAACTGGGTCTCCACCACCAGGCCCTTCTCCCGCGAGACCTCGACCATCTCTTCCATGGCTGGCCGCACGGTACTGTCCATGAAGCGATAGACCTCGTCCCGCGAGGGGAAGTACACCGCCTGGGACAGCCGCTGGCGCCAGCCGCCATGCCGGGCCTTGCCGTTGGTCGCCACCGGCGCGAGCGAGTGCAGCCGCGCCCGCTGGCGCTGGGATTCCAGGTGCAGCGCCTTGTGCAGGCCCCACATCATCAACAGCACCACCACCGAGAAGGGGAGCGACGTCAGCACCACCGCGGATTTCAGCGCGTCCATGCTGCCGGCGAACAGCAGGCCGCCCGTGACCAGGGCCACGGCCGCGCCCCAGAACACCCGCAACCACTTGGGACCGTCTTCGTCGGCCTCGCCGCCGGTGGACGACAGGGTCGAGAGCACCACGGTGCCGGAATCGGCCGAGGTGACGAAGAAGACGAAGCTCACCAGTACGGCGACGCTGATCACCGCGCGGCTGGCCGGATAGGTCGCCAGGACCTGGTAGAAGGCCATGGCCGGATCGGTGAGAGCGGTCTGCGCCAGACCGGTCATGCCCTGGCCGAGGACCAGCTCCAGGGCGCTGTTGCCGAAGATCGACAGCCAGGCCAGGGTGAAGCCCAGCGGGATGAACAGCACGCCGAAGACGAATTCGCGAATGGTGCGACCGCGCGAGATGCGCGCGATGAACAGCCCGACGAAGGGCGCCCAGGCGATCCACCAGGCCCAGTAGAACACCGTCCAGCCACCGAGCCAGTCCGACGGCTCGTCATAGGCATAGAGATCGAAGCTCTTGCCCGGCAACGCGGCGAGATAGTCGCCGATATTCTGGATCAGCGTATTGAGCAGGTGCTGGGTCGGACCGGCGAACAGCACGAACAGCAGCAGGGCGACGGCCAGCACCATGTTGATGTCGGACATGATGCGCACGCCCTTGTCGACGCCGGACACGGCCACGGCGATGGCCGCGCCCATCATCAGCACGATGAGGATCAGTTGCACCCAGTAGCTGTGGCTGATGCCGAACAGATAGTCGAGGCCGGCATTGAGGTGCAGCACCCCGAAGCCCAGGTCGGCGCCGAGGCCGAAGATGGTGGCGATGATGCCGAAGGCGTCCACGGCGTGGCCGATGGGGCCGTTGATGCGCTTGCCGATCAGCGGATAGAGCGCCGAACGCAGGGCCAGCGGCAGGTTGTGGCGATAGGCGAAATAGGCGAGGGCCATGGCCACCAGGGCGAACACACCCCAGCCGTGCAGGCCCCAGTGCAGGAAGAGAATCTGCATGGCCTGACGTGCGGCTGCCGGATTGCCGCCTTCGCCGGCCGGCGGCTGGGCGAAGTGGGTCAGGGGTTCGGATACGCAGAAGAAGAACAGGGTGATGCTGATGCCCGCAGCGAACAGCATGCCGGCCCAGGACAGATAGCTGAACTCGGGTTGGTCGTGGTCGGCACCGAGCTTGATCTTGCCGTAGCCGGACAGCGCGGTGACCACCACGAACACCAGATAGAGCGACATGGCCAGCAGGTAGTACCAGCCGACCGTATTGGCGGCCCAGGTCTGGGCCTGCAGCAGCCACGCGCCGGCCTGCTCGGGGCGGCCGATGACCACCAGGGAAAACAGCAGGATCACTGCGGCCGCGCAATAGAAGGAGGGGGGATTCAGCTTTACGGTGCCGGATGAGGGCGTTGCACTCATGAGGACTCCTTGCGAACTGCCAAAGGGAAGAATGCTTTTTTAATTGATCGTTCGATTAAAAAAGAATACCACAGGAGGCCCCCGAGGTGAACGCTTCGAGTCAGCGAGGCGTTGAAAGTTGCCGCTTAGAGGCCTTGCTTATGCCGGTGGTCTATTTTAGTCGAGCCAGGGCCGAATGGTCAGAACCGTGACCTCTTGGCAAAGTCTGTTGGGTATGACTCAGGCATCTTCTCCTTTCGGCTCCTATCGTCCACTACTGCTTCTGGTAGAGGATGAACCCTTGCTGCGGGAGTTGGCCACCGAGGCCCTGGAATCCCTGGTGGACCTCCAGGTGGTGGCCGTGTCGACCGCCGATGCGGCGCTGAGCTATCTGGAACAGAACGGTGCGCGCATCGACGTGCTCTTCACCGACGTGCGCATGCCGGGAAGTCTGGATGGCGAGGCCCTGGCCCAACTGGTCGCCCAGCGCTGGCCGCATATCCCGGTGATTCTCACGTCAGGTGATCGCCTGACTGTCCCCCGCGGCGCCGGCCGCACCCGCTTCATGCCCAAGCCCTGGCATATCGACGACATGGCCAATTGCGTCAACGAGGTGCTGGGGCAGAGTCGGGTGGCGTGAGGGGGGCGGTTGAAAAGTCGGGACCTATGGCCGACTATTCGAGGGCTGATCCAGCTTGAGTCATGCCATGCGACCTTCCCTAGCCCTAGACCTCAAACGTGCAGCAATAAGAGACGCTGCAGCGCGTTTTCGCGTGGCCAATCCGCGGGTATTTGGCTCTGTCCTAGACGGTACCGATCAGGACGGCAGCGATCTCGATCTGCTGGTAGACGCATTGCCGGGGGCGACACTGTTTGATCTGGGAGGCCTGCAGGATGAGCTGGAAGAGTTGCTGGGCGTTCCCGTGGATCTGGTGACCCCTGCCGATCTGCCCGGATCTTTTCGCACTCAGGTCCTGCTGGCCGCACGACCGATATGAATCGCACAGCGGACTATCTGGTTCATATGCAACAGGCGGCCGGCGAAGCCGTAGGCTTTATCGAAGGCCTCACTCGGGAAGACTTCCTTGAGGACCGCCGGACACAGCAAGCGGTGGTCATGAGCCTGATCATCATTGGCGAAGCGGCGACCAAGATCATGATCGCGGACGAGGCTTTCACCCAAATGCATCCGCACCTTCCATGGCGCAGCATGAGGGGTATGCGCAACCGTATCGCCCATGGCTATTTCGACATCGATCTCGATGTCGTCTGGGAAACCGTCGTACCCGCTCTACCTGAACTTCTGGAGCAGCTGCGTTTGTTACCGGGAAAGTAGCCTGGTAGCTCGCTGTGCCCTCACCCCAACCCTCTCCCAGGGGGAGAGGGGGCTGTCCGGGTTTCCTGCTTTATCAGCTCCAGCAAGCTCGCGATCCGCTATCGGGTGGGCACCCGCAGGGTCGGCCGCATCGAGGACCGCCATGGCCGCATCGGCTCGCCCTACGGCTGCCATTGCGGATCCTTGCCGCTCAGCTTGCGATCCAGGAAGAAGGCGGTGCTGATGAGGGCCAGGTGCGACAGGGCCTGGGGCAGGTTGCCAAGGGGGTAGCCGCGCTTGTCCAGTTCCTCGGCATAGAGACCCAGGGGATTGGCGTAGCCCAGCAGCTTTTCGAATTCCAGGTGGGCCTCGTCAACACGACCGGCGCGGGCCAGGCATTCGACGTACCAGAAGGAGCAGGCGACAAAGGCGCCTTCTTCACCCTTGAGGTTGTCCGCCGGGGTGTCGACCGGGTTGTAGCGGCGGATCATGCCGTCGTAGGCCAGGTTGGTCTTGATGGCGTCGAGGGTGGACAGCCACATGGGGTCGGTGGCGCTGACGAAGCGCACCAGCGGCATCAGCAGCAGGGCGGCGTCCAGGCTCTTGCCGTGGCGGGTCGAGGTGAAATGCCCCAGCTCGGCGTTCCAGAAGTTGTCCCAGATGTCTTCCTGGATGGCGGCGCGGGCGGCGTACCAGCGTTCATAGGGCATCGGCAGCGAGCGCTTGACCGACAGCCGCATGGCGCGGTCGATGGCGACCCAGCACATCAGCCGTGAGTGCAGGAAGTGCTCGGGATCGCCACGCATCTCCCAGATGCCGGCATCGGGCTGGTTCCAGTGCTCGCAGACGTGGTCGATCATCCGCACCACGTCCTTCCAGCCATGGTGGGAGATGGCTTCGCCATACTTGTTGGACAGGTAGATGGCGTCCATCAGCTCGCCATAGATATCCAGCTGGACCTGCTTGTAGGCCTCGTTGCCGATGCGCACCGGACTCGAGTCGGCATAGCCCGCCAGATGGTCGAGGGTTTCCTCGGGCAGGTCCAGGCCGCCGTCCAGGCGATACATGATCTGCAGCTTTTCCGGGGCGTTGTGGCTGTTTTCCACGCACTGGCCGACCCAATGGGTGAAATCCTTGGCTTCCTGGGTGTAGCCCAGGCGCATGAAGGCGTAGACGGTAAAGGAGGCGTCGCGGATCCAGGAGGCGCGATAGTCCCAGTTGCGCTCGCCACCCAGGGCCTCGGGCAGGCTGAAGGTGGCGGCCGCGGCGATGGAGCCGTGCTTGCAGGAGGTCAGCAGCTTCAGCGCCAGGGCCGAGCGAGTGACCATCTCGCGCCAGCGACCCTGGTAGTGACTCTTGGCGGCCCAGGAGGTCCAGTAGGCCAGGGTTTCCTCGAAGCAGAGATCGCTCTGACCGGCGACGACCTTGTCGTCTTGCGCGCAGCCGAAGACGAAATCCAGTTGCTCACCCTGTTCCAGTTCGAACTCGGCCAGGGCCGCGTTGCCGTCGACCCGCAGGGTAACGCCCGACGCCAGGCGCAGGGTCGGCTGGCCAGCGGCCTCGAACAGGGCGCCGCCGTCCACCAGGCGGGCGCGGGTCTTGGCGCGGGCATAGTCATGGGCCGGGGCGCAGACCAGGCGGAAGCGGCAGCGCCCAGCCACCACCTGCACGCGGCGGACGATGCGCGGCTGGGTGTCCTCGCTGCTGCACACCGGCATCAGGTCGGTAATCTCGGCGACCCCTTCCGCCGACAGCCAGCGGGTCTGCAGGATATTGGTGTCCGGCAGGTAGAGCTGTTGCTCGCGGGCATCGTCCCAGACCGGCGCCAGGCTGAAGTGACCGGCCTTCTCCGAGTCGAGCAGGGCGGCGAATACCGAGGGGCTGTCCAGATTCGGCCAGCAGAAGTGGTCGATGGTGCCATCGGTGGCGACCAGGGCGCAGGTGCGCAGGTCGCCGATGACACCGTGGGCGCCGATACTGCGGCGGCCCTGTACGGAGGTGGAATCAGCCATTGTCTTCGAATCCCGGATAGAGGCACATGCCGCCGTCGACGAACAGGGTGGTGCCGACGATGTAGTCGGCCAGATCACTGGCGAGAAAGACCGCCGCGTTGCCCACGTCGTCGACATGACCGACGCGCTTGTAGGGGATCAGCCTGAGCAGCTCGCGGGCCTTGGCCTCGTCACCGGTCACCTCTTCGTTGATGGCGGTGGCGATGGCGCCCGGGGCGATGCTGTTGACGCGGATGCCCTCGGCGGCGACTTCCTGGGCCAGGCTGCGCATCAGCAGATTGACCCCGCCCTTGGAGGCGGCGTAGTTGACGTGTCCGGCCCAGGGAATGACCTCGTGCACCGAGCTCATGTGGATGATCTTGCCGAGGGCGCGGGAAATTTTCTCGTCGCGGCCCTGCTTGCGGAACTGGCGGATCGCCGCCTGGGCGCAGAGAAACTGGCCGGTGAGGTTGGTGTTGATCACCGTGTTCCAGTCCTTGAGCGACATGTCGGCCACCGCCGCGTCCTTTTGCAGACCGGAGTTGGCGACCAGGATGTCCAGGCGACCGAAGGCTTCCAGGGTGCGCTCGAACAGGGCCTTGACCTCGTCCTCGTCGCCGACGTCACCGCCCACGGCGATGGCGCGGCCACCGGCGTCCTGAATGCGCCTGGCCAGCTCTTCGGCGGGTTCGGCGTGGGAATGGTAATTGATGGCGACGGCGGCACCGGCCTTGCCCAGGGCTTCGGCGACGGCGGCGCCGATCCCGGAGCTGCCGCCGGTGACCAGGGCGACCTGGCCGTTGAGGGAAAGCTGCATGTCCAGACTCCTGCGCGGAAAAGGTGTCTGACTGCTGACCGTTGCGCTCGCGTCTAGGTTCAGCCCGCGAGCGTTGCCGGATGTTCGGGCTAGGCGGTGCGGAACAGACTCATGCGGCGTTCCAGGTCTTCGGCCAGCTCCGCCAGCTGACGACTGGCCCCGGCGATCTGCTGCGACCCACTGGCGGTTTCCAGGGTGGCCGCGTGGATGCGATTGATGTTTTCGTTGACCTCTTCGGCCACGGCGGTCTGTTGCGCCGCGGCGGTGGCGATCTGCGCATTCATGGCGTTCACCGAGCCGACGTCCGCCTGGATGGCTGCCAGGGCCGCGACGGCGCGCTGGGTCAGCTCGGCGGTCTCGTGGGCCTGGCCGCGACTCTCTTCCATCTGCGCCGCGGCGCGGCCGGCACCTTCCTGCAGGGTGGCGATCATGCCGCGGATCTCGCGGGTCGATTCCTGGGTACGGGTCGCCAGGTTGCGGACCTCATCGGCCACCACGGCGAAACCGCGGCCCTGCTCTCCGGCGCGGGCGGCCTCGATGGCGGCATTCAGCGCCAGCAGGTTGGTCTGCTCGGCGATGCCGTTGATGACGGCAACGATGTTCTCGATGCTGGCGCTGTCGCTGGAGACCTGCTGCACGGTGACGCTGGCCTGCTCCAGGGCCTGCACCAGCTGACCGATGGCCTGGCCGGAGCTGGCGACCAACCGGTTGCCGGTGTCCACCTGGGCACTGGCATTGCCGGTGGCCTGGGCGGCCTGGGCCGCGTAGCCGGCGACCTCGCCGATGGTGGCGGCCAGCTCGGTGACGGCGGCGGCCATGTGCTGGGCCTGGTTGGACTGCACATCGGTGTGACGCTGGTTGGTCTGGGCGGTGGCTTGCAACTCGGCGGCAGCGGCGGCGACCGAACTGGCGGTATGGCGGACCTGGACGATGGTCTCGCCCAGGTGCGCGGTGGCGCTGCCCAGGGTGCCCATCACGCTGTCCGGATGACGGGTGGCGGGGCGCTCGTCCAGACGGCCCTCGGCCAGTCGGCGGATAGCGGCGGCCACGGCGTGGGGTTCACCGCCCAGGGTCGCGCCCATCTGGCGGATGATCAGGATGGAGACGGTCACGCTCAGCAGCAGGGCGAGGGCGCAGGTCACCAGCATCAGCCAGCGGAAGCCACCGGCGATGCCGCGGACTTCGGCCAGATGGCCGCTGGCGATGGCTTCCTCGTGATCGATGAGCGCATTGATGCGCTTGAGCCACTCGACATAGGCCGGCGAGACGCGTTCCAGCAGGAACACCCGGGCGCCTTCCAGATCACCGGCCTGGCGCAGTTGCAGCAGGCGATCGGTCAGCGGCAGGGCGGTGCCTTCGATGTCCTTGATGGCTGCCAGCAGGCGCTGTTCCTCGGCGGTGGCGCCCTGGCTGGCATACAGCTGATCCATGGGCTCGGCGGACTGGCGATAGAAGGCCTTGAGGCGGTCGATGTCGGCCAGGCGGCTGGCCAGGGGCGCGGCGTCGTGGATCAGCACCGTATCGCGAATGGCGATGGCACGGTCGTGCACGCTGCCGCGGAAGTTGATGGCGTAGCGCTGCTTGACGCTGGCGCCCTGGCTGACGGCGGTCAGGGTGTCATCGATGACGCCGACCCGCTGGACGCCGACGAGGGTGATCAGCAGCATCAGCACCAGGATCAGGCCGAAGCCCAGGCCCAGGCGGGCAGCCATGGAAAGAGGGGTACGCATGGAAACCTCAGGAATCTATCGGAATGTGATACATATCACATTTTGCGGTAAAGGTTTGCGCGATAAGCCTTTTCCGGGGCGAGCGGTCATGGCCTGGGGATGAGTGGCCGTGCCAGCGCGACTGGCCAGGATTCAACCGTCGCCGCGCGGCTCCGTCAGCCGGTCGCGCCTGGCCAGGCCCGGGAACAGCTTCATCCAGACCCCGGTGATCACCAGGGTGCCGACGCCGCCCAGCACCACCGCCGGCACGGTGCCGAAGAAGTGCGCGGTGACCCCCGACTCGAATTCGCCGAGCTGGTTGGAGGCGCCGATGAACAGGCCGTTGACCGCACTGACCCGGCCGCGCATGGCATCCGGGGTTTCCAGCTGCACGAAGGAACTGCGAATCACCACGCTGACCATGTCGGCGGCGCCCAGCACCACCAGGGTGGCCAGCGAGAACCATAGCGAGGTGGATAGCCCGAAGGCGATGGTGGCCACGCCGAACAGCGCCACCGAGCCGAACATGATGCGGCCCACATGGCGATTGAGGCTGACGTAGGCGAGCAGGAAGGACATGCCCAGGGCGCCCACCGCGGGTGCCGAGCGCAGCAGGCCGAGGCCCCAGGGCCCGGTGAGCAGGATGTCGGCGGCGAACACCGGGAGCAGGGCGGTGGCGCCGCCCAGCAGCACGGCGAACAGATCCAGGGAGATGGCGCCGAGCACGTCCGGGCGACTCCTGATGAAGCGGATGCCGGCCAGCAGGTTGTCCAGGGTCGGCTTTTCCTTCTGGCTGGGCGTCTGCCGCGCCGGCAGGCTGGAGACCAGCAGGATGGCGATGCCATAGAGCACCAGCGCCGGGCCATAGACCCAGGCGGCGCCCAGGGCATAGAGCAGCCCGCCCAGCGCCGGGGCGATGATGGTGGCGCCCTGCATGGCCGAGGCCGCCGCGGCGATGGCGCGGGGAAAGATCGCCGGTGGCACGATGTTGGGCAGCAGCGCCTGGGTGGTGGGCTGCTCGAAGGCGCGGGCGGTGCCCAGGCAGAAGGCCAGGATGAAGATCAGTTCGCGGGTCACCGCGTGATTGAGGCTGCCCACCAGCAGCACCAGGGCGATCAGCCCCTGGCCGGTCTGGCAGAGGGCAGCGACCCGGCGGCGGTCGTAGCGATCGGCGACATGGCCGGTGTGCAGCATGAACAGCACCCGCGGCAGGAATTCCACCAGCCCTACCAGGCCGAGGTCGAGCACGTTGCCGGTGAGGGAATAGAGGTGCCAGCCGATGGCGACGGTGAGCATCTGGAAGCTGCCGGCGGTGCAGATGCGGGCGAACCAGAAGGCGACGAAGGGACGGTGGTGACGCAGCTGCAGGGTATCGCCGGACATGGCAGGGGCTCGCGAGGGCAGAGGCGGCATCTTAAGCCACCCCGAGGCTAATCGTCATACAACCGTGGGGGTGCGACAGCCTGCCCGATGCGACATCCAACCACGTAAGCAAATGTATCGAGGAGGACTATCCTAAAGCCTGACCTTGATCCACGTCAGCTTCCGACCTGGCCCTTTGGGCTAGCCGCAGTGGCGCCTTTTAGCGTCCCGCTAGAACCCCAGGCGACGCCGGAGGTTCGAACCTCGGTCAGCGTCAACTCGACCGGCTGCTCTCGACGGCCGGCGTGCCTGAGAGGAATAGCTATGTTCGGCCTCGAAGCCCTGGATCTCGCCCGGATCCAGTTCGCCTTCACCGTGTCCTTCCACATCGTCTTTCCGGCGCTGTCCATCGGTACCGCGAGCTTTCTCGCCGTGCTCGAAGGGCTGTGGCTGAAGACCGACAACCACGTCTACAAGGATCTGTATCATTTCTGGCTGAAGATCTTCGCGATCTTCTTCGGCATGGGCGTGGTGTCCGGTCTGGTGATGGCCTACGAGTTCGGCACCAACTGGAGCGGCTTCGCCGACTATGCCGGCGCCGTGACCGGCCCGCTGCTGACCTACGAGGTGCTTACCGCCTTCTTCATCGAGGCCGGCTTCCTTGGCGTCATGCTGTTCGGCTGGAATCGCGTGGGCCGCGGCCTGCACTTCTTCTCGACGGTGATGGTGGCGATCGGCACCCTGATGTCGACCTTCTGGATCCTGGCCTCCAACAGCTGGATGCACACCCCGAGCGGCTACGAGATCGTCGATGGGCGCATCGTCCCGGTGGACTGGCTGGCGGTGATCTTCAACCCGTCGTTCCCCTTCCGCTGGGCGCACATGACCATCGCCGCCTACCTGTCGGTGGCCTTCCTGGTCGGGGCCTCGGCGGCCTGGCACCTGCTGCGCGGCAACGACAACCCGGCGGTGCGCAAGATGTTTTCCATGGCCATGTGGATGGCCCTGCTGGTAGCCCCGATCCAGGCCTTCGTCGGCGATGCCCACGGCCTCAACACCCTGGAGCACCAGCCGGCCAAGATCGCTGCGATGGAAGGCCACTGGGAGAATCCCCCGGGTGAGGCGACCCCGCTGATCCTGTTCGGCTGGCCGGACATGGAGCGCGAGGAAACCCGCTTCAAGCTGGAGATCCCGGTACTCGGCAGCCTGATCCTCAAGCACAGCCTCACCGAGCCGATCCCGGCGCTCAAGGACTTCCCCAAGGAAGACCGGCCGCCGGCCTATGTGGTGTTCTGGTCGTTCCGCATCATGGTCGCCCTCGGCATGCTGATGATCGCCGCCGGCCTGTGGAGCGCCTGGCTGCGCTGGCGCGGCACGCTGTTCGAGACCCGTGGCTTCCTGCGCCTGGTCACCTGCATGGGCCCGGTCGGCCTCATCGCCCTGCTGGCCGGCTGGTTCACCACCGAGGTGGGCCGCCAGCCGTGGATCGTCTACGGCCTCCTGCGCACCAAGGACGGGGTGTCCAACCACAGCGTCACCCAGCTGAGCATCACCCTGGTGGCCTTCGTGGTGGTCTACTTCGCCGTGTTCGGCATCGGCACCCTCTATGCGCTGCGCATGATCGGCAAGGGTCCGCACACCGGCGAAGGCGACCTCTCCACCTCCGGCGGTCCGGGCACCGATCGTCATCCCAAGCGTCCGCTGTCCGGCGCCGATGGCGGCCTGGAAGAAGACAATCCCAATGACCAGCTGACCGGAGACCGCACATGAACGGCATCCCTGGCATCGACCTCCCGCTGATCTGGGCGATCATCATCATCTTCGGCCTCATGATGTACGTGGTCATGGACGGTTTCGACCTGGGCATCGGCATCCTCTTCCCCTTCGTCAAGGGCAAGGAAGATCGCGACGTCATGATGAACACCGTGGCGCCCATCTGGGACGGCAACGAGACCTGGCTGGTGCTCGGCGGGGCGGGGCTCTATGGCGCCTTCCCGCTGGCCTACGCGGTGATCCTGCCGGCGCTCTACCTGCCGCTGATCTTCATGCTGATCGGCCTGATCTTCCGCGGCGTGGCCTTCGAATTCCGCTTCAAGGTCCAGGAAGGCAAGGAAGCCCTGTGGGACAAGTCCTTCATCTTCGGCTCGCTGCTGGCCAGCTTCTGCCAGGGTGTGGCCCTGGGCGCCTTCATCGAAGGCTTCCCGGTGGAGAATCGCCAGTATGTCGGCGGTCCGCTGGACTGGCTGACGCCCTTCTCGCTGTTCTGCGGTCTGGGCGTCATCGCCGCCTATGCGCTGCTGGGCAGCACCTGGCTGATCATGAAGACCGAGGGTCCGCTGCAGGCCACCATGCGCCGCCTGACCAAGCCGCTGCTGTTCCTGCTGCTGGCCTTCACCGCGGTGGTGAGCATCTGGACCCCGCTGAGCCAGGCGGCCATCTCCGCCCGCTGGTTCAGCATGCCCAATCTGGTCTGGTTCCTGCCGGTGCCGATCCTGGTCGGCGTGGTGACCCTGGCCCTGCTGCGCGCCATCCTGCGCGAGGACTCGCACCACGCGCCCTTCCTGCTGACCCTGGCGCTGATCTTCCTTGGCTACAGCGGTCTGGGCATCAGCCTCTGGCCGAACATCATCCCGCCGGGCGTTTCCATCTGGGAGGCCTCGTCGCCGCCGCAGAGCCAGCTGTTCCTGCTCATCGGCACCCTGTTCATCATCCCCATCACCCTGATGTACACCTTCTGGGGCTACTACGTGTTCCGCGGCAAGGTCCGCGCGGGGGAGGGCTACCACTGATGGTCGGCCGCTCGCGCGAACCCAACCCCGCCGATAACAAGCCGCTCTGGCAGCGGCTCGCCTGGATGGCCGGCATCTGGGCCTGCAGCCTGGTAGCACTCGGTGTGGTGGCCTGGGTGCTGAGATTGGTGCTGACGGCGGCGGGACTCAAGTCGCACTGATTGGTTGGGGGCTTAGGTATGTCGGTGGATGAGGCTGTGCCGTCATCCACCCTACGCAGGGGCCTGTACTTGCGTAGGAAACTTATCCCGCACACCGGATTACCCCCTCTCCCGCTTGCGGGGGAGGGTTGGGGTGGGGGCGGTTAGCTTGGTCGCCAAGCTGATTTGCGGTGTGCTCGGTAGGCTTTTGTTCCGCCCTCGCCGGGCGGGTTACTTTTTTCAGTCGCAAAAAAGTAACCAAAAACGCTTGCCCTGGTCATCCGGCCCTACGCTGCGCTCCGGGTCCCCTCGCTCCGCCGCTCTTCCGGCGGGCCGCCGTCGAAGGGCCGTCCTGGCCCTCGACGCCTTTCGCGGCATCCCTGCCGCTCACCCGCCTCCAGAGCGGCTGCGTTCGGCCTACTGAACAGGGCGCTGGGTGCCGGCTGGAAGTATCTTTCTGAAAGCTGGTTAGCCTGGCGCGTTACGTAATGTCCTTGTGCCTTTCATTCAATAGGCATGGCAAGTAGCAAGCGTTAGCCAACGTCCTAAAGCCGCCTGAATAACCCTAAACTTTCAGCCGGCACCCCAGTGCCCCGTTTGGTCGGCCGAACGGCAGTGTCGCGGAAGTGGGTGAGCGGCATGGATGCCGCGAAAGGGGCCGAGGGCCAGGACGGCCCTTCGGCCCCGGCCCGCTGGAGCGGCGCTGCCGTGAGGGCATCCTGCGCAAGGCGCAGGACCGGCCAGTCGGGGCGAGCGTTTTTGGTTACTTTTTTGGCAATTGAAAAAAGTGACCCGCCCGGCGAGGGCGGCACAAGGATCGTCAGCAGATTCCTAAAAATTATCTTGGCGGCCTGAGCAAAAGCACTACCCCCCACCCCAACCCTCCCCCGCAAGCGGGAGAGGGGGCTGTCTAGCGTGGAGGAGGCACCCGGCGCACA
>NZ_WHOV01000067.1:0-23035 GCF_009765395.1 Pseudomonas sp. BAV 4579
CGACCCCCGGCGTGACAGGCCGGTATTCTAACCGACTGAACTACCGCTGCGCATGGAAGCCTTGCGGCATCCGGCTGGCACTTACCGAGAACCTGTTCAGCGGGGTTCTCTGCACCAGCGGCCGCTAAGATACTGATTTATCAGGGAAGAAACAACAGGGGCAGCGAAAATATTTCTCACTGGGCCGGGGCGGTGGCGCAGGCCAGGCGGCGCTCAGGCGGCGGTCCCCGCGGCCTGGCGTCTGAGCAGGCCGAGAAAGCCCTCCAGCGCCGCGCTGGGTACCTGACCGGTGCGCAGCAGGATCCCGAAGGGCGTCAGGGGTTCGGTGATTTCCAGGTCGAGCGGGACCAGCAGCCCAGTGCGCAGGTGATCGCGCACCACCGCCTCGGTCAGCACCAGGATGGCGTCGGTGATCTGCACCAGCTGCAGCATGGCGAACACCGAGCCACACTCGATGATGTCCGCGGGCGGCGGTAGCGAGTGCCGGACAAAGGCCCCCTCCAGCGCGACCCGCGCCGGACTGGCTTCCGGCTGCAGGATCCAGGGCCAGTCCTCGACCAGTTCGGCCAGATCCGGCACGACGCGTCCGGCCAGGGGATGTCCAGTGCGCACCACTACCGCCAGGTGCTCGTTGCCCAGCGGCTCGAAGGTGAAGCGACCGAGATCGGCCGGCTGGGTGAAACGGGCGATGGCCACATCGATCCGCTCCTGCTCCAGCAGTTCGGTGAGCTGGTCGCTGGTATCGCCGAGGATGCGCAACTGCAGGCCGGGCTGGCGCGCCTTGCTCGCGGCGATGGCGCGCACCACCAGATCGGGTAAGGCGCCCATGATGGCCCCCACCGCCAGATGCCCATAGCCGCCGGCGCGGCGCGCATCGAGGTCTTCGGCGCAGCGATCCAGGCCATTGAGGGCACGGCGGGCGAATTCGATGATCTCCACGCCCAGCGCCGTGGGCGTCAGGCCCCGCGCCTGACGCTCGAACAGCACGCAGCCAAAGGCTTCCTCGACGTCCTGCAGCATCCGCGTGGTGGCCGGCTGCGACATGTGCAGGGCTTCGGCGGCGCGGTGCAGATTGCAGGTCCCGGCCAGGGTCACCAGCATCAGCAGGTGCTTGTAGCGCAGCCGACCGAACAGCGCACGGGCATGGGGGGAAGCGTTCATCGGCAGCATCCTGGAGGCGCGAGCGGAGGCATCCAGCCGGGCTCGACGGCTCTGGCCAGGCGGGTGAGGCATACCGATACCTTAAGGGTATCGGTCCTAAACAAAAAGCGATTATCCAGGCATTGCAACTGCGACTACCTTGAGCCGTGGCCGAATCACAACAACAAGAGAGATCGCCATGCACACCACCCTGTCACCGGGGCTGGTCGCCAAGGTCACCCGGCGCCTGCTGCCCTTCCTGCTACTGATGTACGTCATGGCCTTTCTCGACCGGGCCAACGTGGGTTTCGCCAAGGTCGCCTTCCAGGCCGATACCGGCATCTCCGACGCGGCCTTCGCCTTTGGCGCCGGGGTCTTCTTCGTCGGCTACGCCTTTCTCGAGATTCCCAGCAATCTGATCATGCACCGCGTCGGTGCCCGGTTGTGGATGTGCCGGATCATGGTGAGCTGGGGCTTGATCTCCGCCGCGATGATGTTCGCCCACACGGCGACGGCCTTCTATGTGCTGCGCTTCCTGCTCGGGGTGGCCGAAGCCGGCTTCTTCCCCGGCGTCATCCTCTACCTCACCTACTGGTTCCCCTCGCGCTACCGCGCCCGGGCACTGGGCTTCTTCTACTTCGGCGCGCCCCTGGCCTTCATCTTCGGCAGTCCGCTGTCGGGCCTGCTGCTGGAATTCGACGGCTTCGGCGGGCTGCACGGCTGGCAGTGGATGTTCCTGGTCGAAGGGGTGCTGGCCAGCCTGGTCGGTGTCTGGGCCTGGTTCTACCTGGACAACCGACCGCGCGATGCCCGCTGGCTGAGCGATGCGGAAAAGCAGGCGCTGCAACAGGCGCTGGACGCCGAGGACGCCGCCAAGCCACACCAGGGCGGACTGCTGCGCCTGCTCGGGCAGCCGCGCATCCTGCTGCTGTGCAGCATCTACCTGCTGATCCAGGCCAGCGTCTATGGCGTGGTCTTCTACCTGCCGACCCAGGTGGCCGGGCTGCTCGGGCAGAAGGTCGGGCTGCTGGTCAGCCTGGTCTCGGCGATTCCCTGGGTCTGCGCCCTGCTCGCCGCCTGGCTGATCCCCAGCTGGTCGGATCGCACCGGCGAACGCCGTTGCACCGCCGCCGCCACCCTGGCCATTTCCGGTCTGGGCATCGCCGCCTCGGTGACCTTCTCGCCGCTCTATGCGCTGCTCGCCCTGTGCTTCGCCGCCGCCGGCTTCATCGCGGTGCAGCCGCTGTTCTGGACCTTTCCGTCCGACCAGTTGCGCGGCAGCGCCGCCGCGGGCGGCATCGCCCTGATCAATACCTGTGGCGCCATCGGCGGCTTCATCGCGCCCCTGGCCAAGCGCTGGGCCGAGGTGACCTTCGCCCACCCCGGCGCCGGCCTCTATCTGCTCGCCGGCACCACCCTGGTGGCCGCCGCCCTGATCCTGGGCCTGCGCCGCCGCGACCAGGCCGATCCCCAACCCCAGCTCACGCCCAGTCATTAAGGGAGCTTTGCCATGACCCTACCCACCATCAAGCAGGTGCGCGCCTACACCCTTCGCGGCGGTGGCGCCGACTATCACGACCAGGGCGACGGCCACTGGATCGACGACCACATCGCCACGCCCATGGCCAAGTACCCGGAATATCGCCAGAGCCGCCGCAGCTTCGGCATCAATGTGCTAGGCACCCTGGTGGTGGAAGTCGAGGCCAGCGACGGCACCGTGGGCTTCGCCGTCACCACCGGCGGCGAGCTGGGTGCCTTCATCGTCGAGCGGCACCTGGCGCGCTTCCTGGAGGGCGCCAAGGTCACCGACCTGGAAAAGATCTGGGACCAGATGTACCTCTCCACCCTCTATTACGGCCGCAAGGGCATCGTGCTCAACACCATTTCCGGGGTGGATCTGGCGCTCTGGGACCTGCTCGGCAAGCTGCGCCAGGAACCGGTGCACCAGCTGCTCGGCGGCGCCGTGCGTGACGAATTGCAGTTCTACGCCACCGGCGCCCGGCCGGACCTGGCCAAGGAGATGGGCTTCATTGGCGGCAAGCTGCCGCTGCAACACGGCCCGGCCGAGGGCGAGGAAGGCCTGCGCAAGAATTTGGAAGCCTTGGCGACCATGCGCGAGCGGGTCGGCGACGACTTCTGGCTGATGCTCGACTGCTGGATGAGCCTGGACCTCAACTACGCCACCCGCCTGGCCCAGGGCGCCCAGCAGTACGGCCTCAAGTGGATCGAGGAGGCGCTGCCGCCGGATGACTACTGGGGCTATGCCGAACTCAAACGCAACGTGCCGAAGGGCATGCTGGTCACCACCGGCGAGCACGAGGCCACTCGCTGGGGCTTCCGCCTGCTGCTGGAGATGGGTTGCTGCGACATCCTGCAACCGGACGTCGGCTGGTGCGGCGGCCTCACCGAGCTGATCCGCATCTCGGCGCTGGCCGATGCCCACAACGCCCTGGTGGTGCCCCATGGCTCCTCGGTCTACAGCTACCACTTCGTCATCACCCGCACCAACAGTCCCTTCGCCGAGTTCCTGATGATGGCGCCCAAGGCCGACGAGGTGGTGCCCATGTTCCATCCGCAGTTGCTCGACGAACCCGTCCCGGTGCGGGGCCGCATGCGCGCCTCGGCGCTGGATCGGCCCGGCTTCGGCGTGCGCCTCAATCCGGAGTGCGCCCTGGAACGTCCCTATCGCCACTGAGGCGTTGCTCAGGAGGGCTGGATGAAAGCGACCCACAACACCCTGGCAGCACCGGTACCGGATGCGCGCCCCGCGGCGACGCCGCTGCCACCCAAGAGCGCTCGCCTCAAGCGGATCCAGGTGATCGCCCTGGCGCTGCTGGTACTGGCCGGCTTCGTCAACTACCTCGACCGCAGCACCCTGGCCATCGCCAACCAGACCATCAGCGGCGAGCTGGGCTATACGCCGACCGAGATGGGCCTGCTGCTGTCGGCCTTCGCCTGGGCCTATGCCTTCGCCCAGTTGCCCATCGGCGGTCTACTGGATCGCTTCGGCGCGCGTCTGACCCTGGGCCTGGGCATCTGCCTCTGGTCGCTCGCCCAGGGCGTGCTCGGGCTGCTCAGCAGCCTGCACCTGATGATCCTCGCCCGTGTCGGCCTGGGCATCGGCGAGGCGCCGCAATTCCCGGCCGGCGCCAAGGTGGTCAGCGAGTGGTTCAACGTGCGCGAGCGCGGCCTGCCTTCCGGCATCTTCAACCTGTCGTCCTCGCTGGGGCCGGCGATCTCCCAGCCGATCCTCACTGCGCTACTGCTGTGGCTGGGCTGGCGGCAGATGTTCATCGCCATGGGGGTGCTCGGTGTTGCCGTCGCGGCGCTCTGGTACCTGAGCTATCGCGACCGGGTGCAGGTGGTGCTGGACGCCGCGGAGCGGGCGCACCTGGATGCCGGCCTGCCACCCCGGGACGCCGGCCAGCGCCTGACCTTCGCCGACTGGCTGGGGTTGTTCCGCCGCCGCCTGACCTGGGGCGTGGTGATCGGCTACGTGGGCATCATCTACATGCTGTCGCTGTTCCTGACCTGGCTGCCGGCCTACCTGGAACGGGTCCACCACCTGTCCCTGTCCCAGGCCGGCTGGGTCGCCAGCCTGCCGTTCCTGGCCGGCGCCTGTGGCGTGATCGGTGGTGGCCTGCTGGTGGATCGCCTGACCCGCAGCGGGCGCAGCCTGGCCTTCAGCCGCAAGCTGCCGATCTGCGGCGGTCTGGCGGCGGCCGGGCTGTTCGCCCTGTGCAGCGCCGAGGTGACCGGCATCGGCAGCGTCATCCTTTGCTTCAGCCTGGCACTGTTCAGCCTCAACGTGGCAGTGGCCGGCACCTGGTCGCTGGTCAGCGTCGCGGTGCCCTCGCACCAGGTGGCCTCGCTGGCCAGCATCCAGAACTTCGGTGGCTACTTCGGCGGCGCCTTCGCCCCGGTCATCACCGGCATGATCGTCCAGCAGACCGGCTCCTTCGGCCTCGCCCTCGGCATCGCCGCCGCGGTCGCGGTGGCCGGCGCCCTGAGCTATGGGCTGCTGGTGCGCCTGCCGGACACCCCTTCCTGACTCCCCCGGAGACAACCGTCATGGATCTGCCGCGCAATCCCTTCAAGGCCCGCCTCACGGGCAGCGACACCCTCTACGGCCTCTGGGCCGGCTTCGCCACCGGCTACGCCGCCGAGATCGCCGCGAGCACCGGCTACGATTGGCTGCTGATCGACGGCGAGCACGCCCCCAACACGGTGCCGAGCATCCTCGCCCAGTTGCAGGCGGTGGCGCCCTATTCCACGGCGCCGGTGGTGCGCTGCGTGACCGGCGATGCGGTGCTGATTAAGCAGTTGCTGGACATCGGCGTGCAGACGCTGATGGTGCCCATGGTGGGGACCGCCGACCAGGCCCGCGCCCTGGTGCGCGCCATGCGCTATCCCCCCCACGGCATCCGCGGCGTCGGCGGCGGCCTGGCCCGCGCCACCCGCTGGGACGGGGTACCCGACTACCTGCACAACGCTCACACCGAGCTGTGCCTGATCGTCCAGGTGGAATCGCGGCTGGGCAGCGATAACGTCGCCGAGATCGCCGCCGTGGAGGGCGTGGACGCCGTCTTCGTCGGCCCGGCCGACCTCTCCAGCGGCCTCGGCCATGCCGGCAATCCGGGCCATCCCGAGGTGCAGACACGTATCCGCGCCGCCATCGATGCCACCCGCGCGGCTGGCAAGGTGGCCGGGATCCTGGCGCCCCAGGAAGACGATGCCCGGCGCTATCGCGACTGGGGTTGCCAGTTCGTTGCCGTTGGCATCGACATCAGCCTGTTCCGCCAGGCGGCGCTGGCCAACCTGGCCCGCTATCGCCCCCTTGAAGCGCCCCAGGCGCCCTCTCGCACCTATTGACCCGGAGACCGCCATGGCCGATCTGCCCCTCTACCAGAACTACATCGATGGCCGCTTCCTGCCGGCCGCCGAGGACTTTCTCGTCCATAACCCGGCCACCGGCGAGGCCCTGGCCCGGGTACCGGCGTCCAGTCGCGAGGACGTCGACCGGGCCATCGCCGCCGCCCGCCGCGCCCAGAAGCCCTGGGCCCGCAAACCGGCCATCGAGCGCGCCGGCTATCTGCGGCGCATCGCCGCCAAGCTGCGCGAGCAGGCGCCGCGGCTGGCCCAGACCCTGGTCGCCGAACAGGGCAAGATCCGCGGCCTGGCCGAGGTGGAGGTCAATTTCACCGCCGACTACCTCGACTACATGGCCGAGTGGGCAAGGCGCATCGAAGGCGAGATCATCACCAGCGACCGACCCCACGAGCAGATCTTCCTGCTGCGCAAGCCACTGGGCGTGGTGGCCGGCATCCTGCCCTGGAACTTCCCCTTCTTCCTGATCGCCCGCAAGCTGGCACCGGCGCTGATCACCGGCAACACCATCGTCATCAAACCCAGCGAGGAAACCCCGATCAATGCCCATGAATTCGCCCGCCTGGTAGCCGAGACCGACTTGCCGCCCGGGGTCTTCAACCTGGTCGGCGGCGCCGGCGCCGTGGGGGGCCAGCTCAGTGCCCATGCCGGCATCGACATGGTCAGCTTTACCGGCAGCGTCGGCACCGGCTCGCGGATCATGGCCGCTGCCGCGCCGAATCTGACCAAGCTCAACCTGGAGCTGGGCGGCAAGGCGCCGGCCATCGTCCTGGCCGATGCCGACCTGGACCTGGCGGTCCGGGCGATCCGTGACTCGCGCATCATCAACACCGGCCAGGTGTGCAACTGCGCCGAGCGGGTCTATGTGGAACGCGCGGTGGCCGAGGACTTCATCGAGCGCATTGGCCGCGCCATGGCCGCCACCCGCTATGGCGACCCCCAGGCCGACACCGGCGTGGAGATGGGACCGCTGATCAACGCCGCTGGCCTGGACAAGGTGGCGGCCAAGGTCGACGTCGCCCTCGGCCAGGGCGCCCGTCTGGTCACCGGTGGCCGTCGCGCCGACCTGGGTCGCGGCTTCCACTTCCAGCCTACGGTGCTGGCGGACTGTCGCGCGGACATGCCGATCATGCGCGAAGAAATCTTCGGCCCGGTGCTGCCGATCCAGGTGGTGGATGATCTCGACGAGGCCATCGCCCTGGCCAACGACTGCGAATACGGCCTCACCTCCTCCGTCTATACCCGCAGCCTGGGCAAGGCCATGCACGCCATGCGCGAGATCGACTTCGGCGAGACCTACATCAGCCGGGAAAACTTCGAGGCCATGCAGGGCTACCACGCCGGGGTGCGCAAGTCCGGCATCGGCGGCGCCGATGGCAAGCACGGCCTCTATGAGTACACCCATACCCAGGTGGTCTATCTGCAGGGCTGAGACTGGCTACCTGGTCTAACCGCTGCGCTCGAATGTTCGCGGGCGAACGCGGGTCGAAACAGGCGCAACCCAAGACCAGGCGCGGGCCCAGGGCTGAGCGGAACCAGCCACCGCAGCGATGGCTAGCGCGCCGCGCGGTGCCGCCTCAGCCGTAGGCTTTCTCGCCATGCTGGAAGAGGTCCAGGCCCTGGGCTTCGGTCTGCTCGCAAACGCGCAGGCCGCGGGTCAGGACCCGGGTGACGCAGAGCAGCACGAAGGTCATGACCCCGCAGAAGACCACGGTGAAGAGGACGCTCTTGAGCTGGATCAGCACCTGGCTGGCGATGGCGATGTCCTGGTAGCCGCCCAGGCTCTTGCTGGCGAAGACGCCCGTCAGCAGCGAGCCGACGATGCCGCCGATGCCGTGCAGGCCAAAGGCATCCAGTGCATCGTCGTAACCGAAGGTGCGCTTGAGATAGACCACCGCCACGTAGCAGACAGCGCCGGTCAGCAGGCCCATGGTGAGGGCCCCGGCCGGACCGACGAAGCCGCAGGCCGGGGTGATGGCGATCAGGCCGGCCAGGGCGCCGGAGGCGACACCGAGGGCGCTGGCCTTGCCGGTGCGCAGCCACTCCACCGCGAGCCAGCCGAGGATGCCGGCACAGGCGGCGATCTGGGTGGTGAGCATGGCCATGCCGGCGCTGGCGCTGGCGGCCACCGCAGAGCCGACGTTGAAGCCGAACCAGCCGACCCAGAGCAGGGCCGCGCCGGTCAGAGCGAAGCCCAGGTTGTGCGGCGGCATGGCCTGGAGGCTGTAACCCTGACGCCGACCGAGCATCACACAGGCCACCAGCCCGGCGACACCGGAATTGATGTGCACCACGGTGCCACCGGCGAATTCGAGGATGCCCCAGTCATAAAGCAGGCCACCCGGCCCGCTCCAGGCCATGTGCGCCAGGGGCAGGTAGCAGAAGGTGAACCAGAGTGCACAGAACAGCACGGCGGCGCTGAATTTCATGCGCTCGGCGAAGGAGCCGGCGATGATCATCGGGGTGATCAGCGCGAAGGTCATCTGGAAGGTGGCGAAGACGCTTTCCGGAATGCTGCCCACCAGGCTCTCACGCACCACATCGAGCAGCATCCAGTGCTTGAAGCCGCCGATCAGGCTATGGAGATTGAACTCGCCAGCCACCATGCCGGTGGTGTCGGCGAACAGACTGTAGCCATAGACCACCCAGAGCACACCTATGACTCCGGCCACGGTAAAGCTCTGGGTGAAGATCGAGAGCAGATTCTTCGACCGCACCAGGCCGCCATAGAAAAGCGCCAGGCCGGGGACCAGCATCATCAGCACCAGCACGCTGGAGATCATCATCCAGGCCGTGTCGCCGCTGTCGAGCCTGGCCTCCTGGGCCAGGGCCATACCGGGCATCCCGAGGGCTGCCACCAGAACCGCAACCGCCTTGCCTTTACCGATCATGTCGAGCTTCCTTCGCTGAGGGATGAAAGGGAACGTCTTGTGTTGCTGCCTGCCGAAGCGAGGCGTGGTGTATCGCGCTATCGCGGCCATGGCGGTCCGCCGATGCGGCCGCTCCTACAGGTAGGGCTTTCGTAGGAGCGGCCCCTGGCCGCGATTAGATGTTAGCCGTGGTCGCAACGGCGAATCGCCATGACTGCGCTTGATGAAGCAACGACCACACCACTAGAACCTGGTTTGTCCCGGGATCCATTGGGTGCCCGCCAGCGGCACCCGCGCCATGGCCGCGGCCTCGATGGTGAGGGCGACCAGGTCTTCCGGGTCGAGGTTGTGCAGGTGCGACTTGCCACAGGCGCGGGCCATGGTCTGGGCTTCCAGCACCAGCACCCGGAGGTAGTTGGCCAGGCGGCGCCCGCCCTCCACCGGGTCGAGGCGCCTGGCCAGTTCCGGGTCCTGGGTGGTGATGCCGGCCGGATCGCGACCGTTCTGCCAATCGTCGTAGTAACCGGCGGCCGAACCGAGCTTGCGCAGTTCGGCGTCCAGCCGCGGATGGTTGTCGCCCAAGGCGATCAGGGCGGCGGTGCCGATGGCCACGGCGTCAGCGCCCAGCGCCATGGCCTTGGCTACGTCGGCACCATTGCGGATGCCCCCGGAGACGATCAGCTGCACCTTGCGGTGCATGCCCATCTCCTGCAGCGCCTGCACCGCCTGGGGAATGGCCGGCAGGATGGGGATGCCGACGTGCTCGATGAACACCTCCTGGGTCGCCGCAGTGCCGCCCTGCATGCCGTCGAGCACCACCACATCGGCGCCCGCCTTGACCGCCAGCTTGACGTCGTAATAAGGCCGACTGGCGCCAATCTTCACGTAGATGGGCTTTTCCCAGTCGGTGATCTCACGCAACTCGGCGATCTTGATCGCCAGGTCATCCGGACCGGTCCAATCGGGATGGCGACAGGCGCTGCGCTGGTCGACGCCAATAGGCAGGGTCCGCATGCCGGCCACCCGCTCGGTGACCTTCATGCCCAGCAGCATGCCGCCACCGCCAGGTTTGGCGCCCTGCCCCAGGACGATCTCGATGGCGTCGGCCTTGCGCAGGTCGTCAGGATTCATGCCGTAGCGCGACGGCAGGTACTGATAGACCAGGTGCTGGGACTGACCACGCTCCTCGGGGGTCATGCCGCCGTCGCCGGTGGTGGTGCTGGTGCCAGCGATGCTGGCACCGCGGCCGAGGGCTTCCTTGGCATTGGCCGAGAGCGCGCCAAAGCTCATGCCGGCGATGGTCACCGGGATCTTCAGGTGGATGGGTTTCTTGGCAAAGCGGGTGCCGAGCACCACGTCGGTCCCGCACTTCTCACGGTAACCCTCCAGCGGGTAGCGCGAGACGCTGGCGCCCAGCAGCAACAGGTCATCGAAATGCGGCAGCTTGCGCTTGGTGCCGCCGCCGCGGATGTCATAGATGCCGGTCTCGGCGGCACGCTGGATTTCCTGGATGGTGAGGCGATCGAAGGTGGCCGATTCGCGCAGCACGGGGGTGTTCTGGTCAGTCATGGCGATTCTCCTGCGCGATCAATAGGCCGAGGCGTTGTCGACCTTGAAGTTGTAGAGCTGGCGGGCGGAGCCGTAGCGCTTGAAGTCGGCGGCCCGCTCGGCGAAGCCGGCGGTGTCGAGCAGTTGCTGCAACTCGGCCAGGTGTTCGGCGCGCATCTCCTTCTCGATGCAGTCCGAGCCCAGGGAGGCCACGCGGCCTTTCACATAGATACGCGTCTCGTACAGCGAATCGCCCAGGGCGTCGCCGGCGTCGCCGCAGACCACCAGGCGCCCGGCCTGGCCCATGAAGCAGCTCATGTGGCCGATGCTGCCGCCGACGACGATGTCGACGCCCTTCATGGAAATACCGCAGCGCGCGCCGGCGTCGCCCTCGATGACCAGCAGGCCACCATGGGCGGTGGCGCCGGCGGCCTGGGAGGCGCTGCCCTTGACCCGTACCGCGCCGGACATCATGTTCTCCGCGCAGCCGACGCCGACGTTGCCATGCACGGTAATGGCGGCATGCTGGTTCATGCCCGCGCAGTAGTAGCCGGCGTGCCCGTTGATATCCACGGATACGGCGGCGTTCACGCCCACGGCAAGGTTGTGGGCGCCATTGGGATGGGTGACCACCCACTCGCGCTCGGCAGCGGTCTGGGTGACGTCGTGCAGGGCCTGGTTGAGGTCACGCACGGCGGTTTGGGTGAGATCGAAGGTTTTCATCTGCGCTGCTCCTCAGGCCGACTCGCGTTCCCAGACGTACAGGGTGGCCGGTGCCGGCTCCCAGACCTTGGCCCGCTCGATGCCGGGCAGGCTCGACAACGCCTGGTATTCGGAGGCCATGGCCACGTAGTCGTCGGTTTCGGCGAGGATCGCCGGCTTGCAGGCGATGGGATCGCGGATCACCGCGAAGCCGTTGCGGGTGCCGATGGCAAAGGTGAAGAAGCCGTCCAGATCCTCCAGAGAACGGTCCAGTGCCTGCTTGAGGCTGTCGCCCTCGCGCAGCCGCCAGGTCAGGTAACCGGCGGCGACCTCGGTGTCGTTCTCGGTCTCGAAGGCAATGCCCTCACGCCTGAGGTTCTGGCGCAGCCGCGAATGGTTGGACAGCGAGCCGTTGTGCACCAGGCAGAGGTCGGCGCCGGTGGAAAAGGGATGGCTGCCTTCCAGGGTCACGGCGCTCTCGGTGGCCATGCGGGTGTGGCCGATGATGTGGCTGCCCTGCATCCCGGCCAGGCCGAAACGGCTGGCGATCTGCTCGGGCAGGCCCATGCCCTTGAGGATTTCGATGCTGCGCCCGGCGCTCATGATGCGCACCGTCGAGGCCAACTCGGCCAGGGCGGCGCGCACTTCGGCTTCCGCCGCCTGGATCTTGAGCACCATGGCGCTGGCGTTCTGGAACCAGTCCAGCTCGGCATCAAGTTTTTGCTGCAACGCGGTGACCAGGGCGGCGAAGTCATAGCCGTCGGAGGTGGCCTGCAGGGTCAGCTTGACCCAGCCCTCGGCCACCTCGTCCCCATAGATGGCAAAACCGGCACTGTCCGGACCGCGGTCGGTCATGGCTTCGAGCATGGGCAGAAAGAGGCTGCCAAGCTGGGCCTCCAGCGCCGGGTTCTTCAGATAGAGTCCAACGATTCCACACATGGGTGTCACTCCTTCGCAGGCAGGGGGCGCGCCGGGGCGCCCGAAGAACGATCGATAAAGCGATGGCGATCAGAAGAATTCGGTGTAGCGCTGGATCTCCCAGTCGGAGACGTGGCGGCTGTATTCCACCCACTCCATGCGCTTCAGCTTGATGAATTCGTCGACGATTTCCGGGCCGAGCATCTCGCGGAACAGCGGGTCGGCGTCCAGGGCGTCGCAGGCCTCCTTGAGGCTCTGCGGCAGGGTCTCGATCCCCCGCGCGGCGATGGCCTCGAGGCTCAGGTTGTAGAGGTTCTCGTTGCAGGGCGCGCCCGGGTCCAGTTCGCGCTCGATGCCGTCGAGACCGGCGGCGATGATGGCGGCGGTGACCAGATAAGGATTGCAGCCGGCGTCGGGCAGGCGGAATTCCAGGCGGCCATAGGGCACCCGCACCATCGCCGAGCGGTTGTTGGCGCCGTAGGCGATGAAGGACGGCGCCCAGGTGGCGCCGGACAGCGAGCGGCCCACCACCAGGCGCTTGTAGGAATTCACGGTGGGCGCGGCGAAGGCGCACAGCGCCGGACCGTGGGCCAGCAGGCCGGCGAGGAAGTGGTAGGCCAGCTTCGACAGGCCCATGCCACGCGGATCGCTGTCGTCGTGGAAGAGGTTGCGGCTGGTGGCGCTGGCCAGCGACAGGTGGAAATGCATGCCGTTGCCAGCGCGCTTGGGATCGGGCTTGGGCATGAAGGAGCAGATCATGCCCAGTTCGTTGGCGATCTCGCCGGCGGCCATGCGGAAGAAGGTGAAGCGATCCGCCGACTCCAGCGCCTCGCTGTAGGTGTAGTTGATCTCGAACTGGCCGTTGGCGTCTTCGTGGTCGATCTGATAGATGTCGAAACCCACCGGCTGCAGGGCTTCGGTGAGCTTTTCGAGAAACAGCCGCGAGCGCGACAGGCCCTTGTAGTCGTAGCAGGGCTTGTCCAGGGTGTCGCTGCCGTCCACCAGGGACAACTTGCCGACCTCGTCGCGGCGCATGAGGAAGAACTCGGGTTCCAGCCCGGTGTTCAGGCTCCAGCCGCGGTCGCCAAGGCGAGCTACCTGGCGCTGCAGCACGTAGCGGCTGTCATAGGGATGGGGCTTGCCGTTGACATGACCGATGCACACCACCCGCCCGTAGCCGGCCTGCCAGGGTACCGGGATCAGGGTGGAGAGATCGCCACGGGCCATGAAGTCGGGACCGTGGGGCTCCATGCCCATGCCGCAGATGGCGAAACCGGCGAAACCCGCGCCCTCCTCCGCCACGGCGGCGAGGCCGGCCACCGGCACGGACTTGGTCTTGGCGGAACCATGGATGTCGACGAACTGGGCCAGCACGTAGCGGATACCGTGCTGGTCGATGAGATGCTGGGTTTCGCTGGGCAACATGACGGGCTCCTTAGCTAAGATCCACTATATTCCCATTGGGAATTTATTCTTCCCAACAGGAAAGCAAAGACTTTGCCAAGTCGCGTCCGCTTCGCCGACCGCTATGCCAGAACCTTCCCGTCAGCGAGTTAACCCTGCGGATCCCAAGGAAAATCCCGGCAGCAGCCCGCGGGGATTTTTTCCGGCATGATGGGAGCCACATCGGACGCCCACGCGTATCCGCCCCCCTCTCTGCACTTTACTTGTGCGAATTTTTTATTCCCAAAACTAAAATGATGCAAGAATCCCCAAGTCGTGAGCCACGCCTGAAGATCGAGCAGTACATAGGCATCCAGATTCGTCGCCAGCGCCAGGATCAGGGCCTGAAGACCGCCGAGGTGGCGCGCATGGCCGGTATCAGCCAGGGCATGCTGAGCAAGATCGAGAACGCCCAGGTCTCCACCAGCCTGGAAACCCTCGGCCGGCTGTGCGACACCCTGGGCCTGCCGCTGTCGCGGCTGTTCAGCCAGTACGACCAGCAGGAACGCGATGCCCTGCTGGTCAAGGCGGGCGAAGGTCTCGAGGTGGTGCGCCGGGGGACCGACAAGGGACACACCTATCACCTGCTCAACCACTCCCGCGGGCCGAAGAAGAGCCTGGAGGCCTATCTGGTCTCCATGGATGATGCCAGCGAGGAATTCCCCACCTTTTCCCATCCCGGTACCGAGTTCATCCACCTGCTCGAAGGCAGCCTGGTCTATCGCCATGGCAACCACCTCTATGAAATGGGCCCGGGCGATAGCCTGAGCTTTGACAGCGACATCCCCCACGGCCCGGAGCGATTGAACCAGGTGCCGATCAAGCTGCTGTCGATCATGACCTTCAAGGACGACTGAGGCGCGCCTGTCTCGCCGGTGAAAGGGGATTTCGCCGGTAAAAAAGACCAACTTATAACTGGCAGTAAATTTTTATTACTCGACTCTGGACGAGCGCTTGCGCTTGCCCTATAACAGCATCCGTGAATTTTATATTCCCAACAGGAAATAACGCCGCAGCGAAATCTTCCTCCACTGGTGAAATCCGGACGCGCACATGGAAACCTTGCCCACCTACATCCTCAATGTCAGCTGCCCGGCCACCTCGGGCATCGTGGCTGCCGTCAGCACCTATCTCGCCCGCAACGACTGCTACATCGCCGAGATGGCGCAATTCGATGACGATTTCACCGAGCGCTTCTTCATGCGCACGGTGTTCCGCTTCAACCCGGGCGCCAGTAGCGGCATCGAGGCGCTGCGCGACGGCTTCGCCGCAGTCGCGGCCGACTTCGCCATGCAGTGGGAGCTGTACAGCACCGCCCGCCCCACGCGGGTGCTGCTGATGGTGAGCAGGTTCGATCACTGCCTTGCGGACCTGCTCTATCGCCACCAGAAGGGCGAGTTGCCGATGGAGATCACCGCCATCGTCTCCAATCACCTGGATCTGCGGCCCATGGCCGAGCGGGAAGGCATCCGCTTCGTCTACCTGCCGGTGACCAGGGACAGCAAGCGCCAGCAGGAACTCGAACTGCTGCGCCTGGTGGCGGAGACCGGGACCGAGCTGGTGGTGCTGGCGCGCTACATGCAAATCCTCTCGGACGAGCTCTGTCAGGAACTGGCCGGGCGCGCCATCAACATCCACCACTCCTTCCTGCCCGGCTTCAAGGGCGCCAAGCCCTACCACCAGGCCTTCGAGCGCGGCGTCAAGCTGATCGGGGCCACCGCCCACTACGTGACCTCGGATCTCGACGAAGGCCCGATCATCGAGCAGGAGGTGCAACGCGTCGACCATGGCTATCGCCCCGATGATCTGGTCGCCATCGGCCGGGATACCGAGACCGTTGCCCTGTACAAGGCGGTGAAGTACCACATCGAGCGGCGGCTGTTCCTCAACGGCAATCGCGTGGTGGTGTTTCGATGAGCGCCCGGCTGATCGACGGCAAGGGCGCCGCTGCCCGCCTGCTGCAAGGGGTCGAGCGGGACGTGGCCGAGCTGCGCGCGCGGGGTATCCAGCCGGCCCTGGCGGTCATCCTGGTGGGCAGCGATCCGGCTAGCCAGGTGTATGTGCGCAACAAGCTCCGCCGCGCCGCCGAGGTGGGCATCCGCTCGCTCAGCCATGAGTTGCCGGCGGATCTCGAGCAGATCGAGCTGCTCGCCCTGATCGCCGCCCTCAACGCCGACCCGGAAGTGCACGGCATCCTGGTGCAACTGCCATTGCCGCCGCAGATCGACGAGGCGGCGGTGATCCAGGCGCTCCACCCTGACAAGGACGTCGATGGTTTCCACCGCGAGAACGTCGGCGCCCTGGCCCTTGGCCAACCCAGCCTGGTGCCCTGCACCCCGGCGGGCTGCCTGCGGCTGCTGCAGGACCAGCTGGGTGATCTCAGCGGACGCCATGCGGTGGTGGTCGGCCGCTCCAACATCGTCGGCAAGCCCATGGCGGCCCTACTGTTGCAGGCGCACTGCACGGTGACCCTGGTGCATTCGCGCAGCCGCGACGCCGCCGCGCTGTGCCGCCAGGCCGACATCCTGGTGGCCGCGGCCGGCCAGCCCGGCCTGGTCACCGCGGACTGGGTCAAGCCCGGCGCGGTGGTCATCGACGTCGGCATCAATCGCGTGGAGCACGCCGGCGGCGCCCGGCTGGTAGGCGATGTCGGCCCGGCGGTGGCGGAGATCGCCGGCGCCCTCACCCCGGTGCCGGGCGGGGTCGGGCCCATGACCATCGCCCTGCTCCTGCACAACACCCTGAGCGCCGCCCAGCGCCAGCATCCCCACGCCGTCACGACCTGACCGGGAGTCCACCATGCCTTTCAGCCTGTTGAAATACGGCCTGTCCGCCGACTATCCGGTTGAGGTCGACCTGCCCCCGCCCAAGGAACTCAAGTCCAGCTACGACGTGGTCATCATCGGGGGCGGTGGCCACGGTCTGGCCACCGCCTACTACCTGGCCAAGTACCACGGCATCACCAATGTCGCGGTGCTGGAGAAGGCCTACCTGGGCGGCGGCAACACCGCGCGCAACACCGCGGTGATCCGCTCCAACTACCTCACCAGCGAAGGGGTGAAGTTCTATATCGAGTCGGTGCGGCTGTTCAAGGAGCTGTCCAACGAATTCGACTTCAACATCATGTATTCCGAGCGCGGTCAGCTGACCCTGGCGCACACCGACGCCACGGTGCGCGCCTTCCGCCAGCGCGCCGAGGTCAACAAGCACTTCGGTGGACGCACCGAGCTGATCGACCGCCAGCAGATCCGCGAACTGGTGCCCTGCCTCAACCTCGATCCGGGCCACCTGCCGGTCCTGGCCGGGCTGTGGCACATGGATGGCGGCACCGCCCGCCACGACGCCGTGGCCTGGGGCTATGCCAAGCAGGCGGCCAAGCACGGTGTGGAGATCCACCAGCTGACCGAGGTGCAGGACTTCGTGGTGGAGAACAATAGAATTGCCGCCCTCAAGACCAGCCGCGGCACAGTGCGCTGCGGCTGCGCGGTACAGGCGGTGGCCGGTACCAGTTCGCTGCTGATGAACAAGCTGGGCATCCGCGCTCCGCTGCACACCTATCCCTTGCAGGCCATGGTTACCCAGCCGTTCAAGCCCTTCCTCGACCCCCTGGTGAGTTCCAGCGCCCTGCACTGCTACGTGCAGCAGACCAGCCGCGGCGAGATCGTCTTCGGCGGCGGCTCGGATCCCTATCCGCTGTATCACACCCGCTCGACCCTGGAGCTCAAGGAAAGCCTGCTGGCCCACGCCATCGAGATGTTTCCCTTCATGGCCAACGCCAAGCTGATGCGCCAATGGGCCGGGATGACCGACATGACCCCGGACTACAGCCCGCTGATGGGCCTGTCGCCCATCAGCGGCTACTACCTGGACGCCGGCTGGGGCACCTGGGGCTTCAAGGCCACGCCCATCTGCGGCAAGACCATGGCCGAACTGGTGGCCAGCGGCGGGCGGGTGCCCGAGCTCATCGCCCCCTTCGGTCTCGACCGGTTCAGCCGCTTCCAGCAGGTCAACGAGATGGGCGCCACCGCGGCCAGCCACTAAGGAGCTGTCATGAAGATCCTCACCTGCCCGCTCAACGGGCCGCGCAACATCAGCGAATTCACCTACGGCGGCGAACTCAAGGCCATGCCCGATCCCAAGGCCTGCAGCACCGCCGAGTGGGCCGACTACGTCTTCAACTGCGAGAACCGCCGCGGCGTGGTCACCGAATGGTGGCTGCACAATGCCTCCAGCTACTGGTTCCTGGCCGAACGCCACACCGGCACCGACGAGGTGCTGCGCACCTTCGACCCCCGCGAACTATTCATCCAGCGTGTCGACTTCACCGTTGCGGAGGTGCGCCCATGACCCGCCTGCCGGCCCCCATGGGGCTGCTGATCGATCGCAACCGTCCCCTCGCTTTCAGCTTCGAAGGTCAGAGCTACCAGGCCTATGCCGGCGATACCCTGGCCAGCGCCCTGCTCGGCGAGGGTCACTGGTTGCTGTCGCGTTCCTTCAAATACCACCGCCCCCGCGGGCCCCTGACCCTGGCTGGCCAGGACGCCAACACCCTGGTGCAGTTGCCGGACGAACCCAATGTGCTGGCGGATGAACTGCCGCTGCGCGAAGGTTTGAGCGCCACGGCGCAGAACGTCAGCGGCAGCCTCGAGCGCGACCGCAACGCCCTGCTCGGCACCTTCTCCAGGTTCATGCCGGTGGGCTTCTACTATCGGGCCTTCTACAAGCCCAAGGGCATTTGGAAACGCTGGGAGCCGCTGATCCGGAAGAAGGCCGGCCTCGGCGTGCTCGACCTGACCTTCGTCCCCACCTATCACGACAAGGCCTATCTGTTCTGCGACGTGGCGGTGATCGGCGCCGGTCCCGCTGGCCTCTGCGCAGCGCTGGCCGCCGCCCAGGGGGGCGCCGAGGTGCTGCTCGTCGAACAGCAGCCGCTGCTTGGCGGCGCCCTGGCCTGGAGCCGCTTCGGCCTCGATGCCGGCCAAGGTGAAGGGCTACGGGAAGAGCTGGTGGCCGCGGTGCGTGCCGAGCCACGCATCCGGGTCCTGGAGTCCGCCGTGTGCAACGGCTGGTTCGCCGATCACTATCTGCCGGTCATCCAGGGCAACCGGATGTTCAAGGTCAGGGCGCGGCAGACCGTCCTCGCCAGTGGCGCCTTCGACCAGCCGGTGATCTTCCGCAACAACGACCTGCCCGGCATCCTGCTGACCAGTGCCGCCCAGCGCCTGATGCGGCTCTATGGCGTGCGACCGGGCCGGCGCGCCGTGGTCCTGGCCGGCAACGACGACGGCTATCTGGCGGCCCTCGACCTGCAGGAGCAGGGGGTCACCGTCGCCGCGCTGCTCGATCTGCGCGCGGCGCCGCGGGATGCCCAGTTGCAGCAGGCGGTAAGCGCACGCGGCATTCCCGTACACCTGGGCCATACGGTGTACGAGGCCCACGCCGATGCCGCTGGCCGCCAGCTGGCGCGAGTCGATGTCCGTCCCATCGTCGGCCAGGGCCAGGTCGGCCCCGCGGGCCTGACCCTGGATTGCGACCTGCTGTGCATGTCAGCCGGCTACATGCCGGTCTACCAGCTGGCCTGCCAGGCCGGCGGCACCTTGAGCTACATCGACGACCAGGCCGCCTTCAGCCTCGGCAACCTGCCGCGGGGCCTGCACCTGGCCGGCTCGGTCAATGGCCGCCATGCGCTGGAGCGGGTGCTGGCTGACGGTCGCGCCGCCGCGGCCCGCGCCCTGGCCGAACTGGATCTCGCCCCGCTCGCCACCGAGCAGACCCAGGCCGACGACCATCAGGTCAACTTTCCCTGGCCAATGTTCGCCCACCCCCAGGGCAAGGAGTTCGTCGACTTCGACGAGGATCTGCAGATCGCCGACATCATCAATGCGACCCGCCACGGCTATCGCGACGTCCAGTTGGTCAAGCGCTTCTCCACCGTTGGCATGGGCCCGTCCCAGGGTCGCCATTCGGCGCTGCCCACCGCGCGCCTGGTGGCTGCCGCCACCGCACGCAGCGTCAGCGATACCGGGGTGACCACCGCCCGGCCGCCCTTCACCGCGGAAAAGCTCGCCCACGTCGCCGGGCGTGCCTTAGATCCCTATCGGCGCACGGCCATGCACAGGCGCCACCTGGAACTGGGGGCCAGCCTGATGCCGGCGGGTGTCTGGCAACGGCCGGCCTTCTACGGTCCGGCCAGCGAACGCCAGCGTTGCATCCAGGCCGAGGTCCGCAAGGTCCGCGAGGGCGTGGGCCTGATCGACGTCTCCACCCTGGGCGGCCTCGAGGTGCGCGGCCCCGATGCCGCCGAGCTGCTGGAACGGGTCTACACCTTTGGCTTTCGCAAGCTACCGGTGGGACGTACCCGCTACGCCCTGATGACCGCCGAAGACGGCGTGGTGATCGACGACGGCGTGGCCGCGCGCCTGGGCGAGCAGCACTTCTACGTCTCGGCGACCACCAGCGGCGTCGACCGCGTCTACCGCAGCCTGCTCAAATGGAACGCCCAGTGGCGGCTGGACGTGGACATCGCCAACGTCAGCGCCGCCTTTGCCGCCGTGAACCTGGCCGGTCCGCGCTCCCGGGAGGTGCTGTGCGAGCTGTGCCCCGAACTGGACCTGACGCCCCAGGCCTTCCCCTACCTCGCCGTGCGCGAGGGCCGGGTCGCCGGGATTCCCGCGCGGCTGTTGCGGGTCGGTTTCGTCGGCGAACTGGGCTATGAAATCCATGTGCCCGCACGCTTCGGCGAGCGCCTCTGGGATGCCCTGATGACAGCAGGGACCCGCTTCAGTATCCGCCCCTTCGGCGTCGAGGCCCAGCGCCTGCTGCGGCTGGAGAAGGGCCATGTGATCATCGGCCAGGACACCGATGGCATGACCCACCCCGCCGAAATCGACATGGGCTGGGCCATCGGTCGCCAGAAGCCCTTCTTCGTCGGCCAGAAGTCCATCGAGATCCTCGAAAGCCAGCCGCTGCGGCGCAAGCTGGTGGGCTTCACCCTGCCGGCGATCGCCAGCCAGCCGCTGGAAGGCCACCTGGTGCTACAGGGTGATGACATCGCGGGCAACGTCACCTCCTGCGAATTCTCCCCCACCCTGGGCTGCATCCTCGGCCTGGCCTATGCCGCCCCCGATCAGGCCGAGCCCGGCATGTCCCTGCCGATCCGCGTCGAAGGAGGTGAGATCGTCCAGGCCACGGTGGCACGCCTGCCCTTCTACGATCCCCAAGCCCAACGCCAGGAGGTGGGAGCATGCCGCTGAATCCCATGGAGTGCGACGAACGCAGTCCGCTGGTCGAATTGCAGCTCGATACACCCGTACTGCAGCATCAGGGACGGATCTTTGCCGAGCGTCTGAGTGGTGGCGACGAGGCGGCGCTGCTCCGCCGCGGTGGCCTGGCCGACCTGAGCAATCTGCCGCGCTTCGGCCTGCGCGGCCCGACCGCCGCCGGCCATCTGCAGGGCCAGGGTTACCTCCTGCCGGGACGTCCCAATCTGGCACTGCGCCAGGCGACCGGGGAATGGCTGCTGCGGCTGTCGCCGAGCGAATACCTGCTGCTCGGCGCCCTGGGCGACGGCGGGGCCCGGGTTGCCGCCCTGGAAGCGGCTGCTGCCAAATCCGGCCCCGGCTGCTACCCGCTGCCGCGCCAGGACTCCCACGCCTGGCTGGTCCTCACCGGGTCCCAGCTGCCCGCGCTGTTCGCCAAACTGTGTGGCGTGGACCTGGGCAAGCCCTTCGCGGCCGGCCAGGTGGTGCAGACCTCGGTAGCCAGACTCAACGCCATCCTGCTCAATGCCGGCGACGGTACGCTGCCGCATGTCCACCTGCTCTGCGACCGCGCCAGCGCCCATTACCTCTGGCACGTGCTGCTCGATGCGCTGGAAGAGTTCGACGGCGGTGCGCTGGGCGTCGCGGTGCTGCTCGCGGCGGGCATCCCATGACCGTCGTCGAGGCGACAGCGGTCGAGGCCGATGGCGACTATCGAGTGCCCGCCCTGCTGCGTGGCCTGAGGGTCCTGGAACTGTTCGACGCGAAGCGCCGCCTGCTGACCCTGCAGGAGATCGCCGAGGGTCTCGGCGGCTCGACCTCGTCGGTCTACCGCATCGTCATGACCCTCACCGAGCTGGGCTATCTGGAGCGTCAGTCCAAGACCGGATACGGCCTGGGCATCAAGGTGGTCAGCCAGGGCTTCGCCTACCTGGCCAGCCGCGACCTGGTGGACATCGCCCAGCCCCATATGGAGCGGCTGCGCGACGTCACCTCGCTGTCCTGCCATCTGGGCGTCCGCGATCGCACGGAAGTGGTCTATCTCTACCGCGCCATGGCCAGCCAGCGGCTGACGGTAAACGTCCCGGTGGGCACCCGGCTACCCTGCACCCGTACCGCTCTGGGCCGAGTGCTGCTCAGCGGCCTCGACGCCGAGGCCCTGAGCGCCCTCTACCAGCACGAGCGGCTGGATGACCAGCCACCGCCCGCGCCCCGTACCCTGCCGGAGCTGTTGCGCCTGGTCGAGCAAGACCGCCGCCAGGGTTGGGTCCTGCACCGCTCCGACTACTCCACCGCCATCGCCACCGGCATCCACGATCATCGCGACCAACTGGTGGCGGCGCTGAACGTCTCCGGCCCCGATGCCGTGATGGATGCGGCCGCGACGCGGGAATGGGTCGGCGCCCTGCTGGCCGAGACCGCCGCGCGGATCGCCACCGAACTGGGACACCGCCCCCACGCTGACGCCCGACGTTCCGACTAGGCCGCCGAGGCGTTCTGGTATACCGTAAGACCAGAATAATCAGAGCAGTGACCAGGCCGAGGTCAGCATGAGCCCTTCCCCACGTTTCTGCTGCCAGTGCGGCAGCGCCGAATTGCGTCGTGGCCAGCCTGCGGGCGATAGCCATGAACGGTTGCAGTGCACCGCCTGCGGCCATGTGCTCTATGACAATCCGCGGGTGATTGCCGGATGCCTGGTGGAGCATCAGGGCCGCTATCTGCTCTGTCGCCGGGCCATCGAGCCGCGGCTTGGCTACTGGACCCTGCCCGCGGGTTTCATGGAGAACGGCGAGAGCGCCGAGCAGGCGGCCTTGCGCGAAACCTGGGAAGAAAGCGGGGTGCGGGCGCGAATATTGGCACCCTATTCCATCTTCAACGCCACGACGGTCAATCAGGTCTATCTGATCTTTCGCGCCGAATTGATCGAGATCGCCGCCGACGCCGGTGTCGAGACCCTGGAGCGCCGCTTCTTCGCCCCGGACGAGCTGCCCTGGGCCGAACTGGCCTATCCTTCGATCCAGCAGATCCTGGAGCGCCGTCTGCACGAGCAGGCGCAGGGTCAGCATGGCCTCTATTTCGGTACGGCCGAGGCCGGGCAGTTGCATCCCTTGGGTTGATGGTGCCGGGAGCTGTTGGGCTTCGACGATGAAGCCGGCTCAACCCAGCCTACCTCGATCGCAGGTTGAGTTGAGCGCCGCGAAGCCTAACGAACGGGATCAGATCCCCAGGCAGAGGTACTTGATCTCCAGGTAGTCCTCGATGCCGTAC
>NZ_WHOV01000068.1:0-38586 GCF_009765395.1 Pseudomonas sp. BAV 4579
TCCAGCCGCGCGGTGCGCGACCGGAGGCGTTGAGGCCCTGCACCTTCTCGCCATCCCAGATGATGGCGAAGGCGTCGCTGCCGATGCCGCAGCCTGTGGGTTCCACCACGGTGAGCACCATGGCGGCGGCCACCGCGGCGTCCACCGCGTTGCCGCCGCGGCGCAGCATTTCCACCCCGGCCTGGGCGGCCAGCGGCTGCGAACAGGCCACCAGGTTGCGGCCCATGACCGGCGAGCGGGCCGAGGAATAGGGGTTGTGATAGTCCAGATCGGGCATGGCGAAGGGTCTCATTGGTGACGAGGATCAAGGGCGTCGCGCAGGCCGTCGCCCAGCAGGTTGAAGCCGAGGACGGTGAGGTAGATGCAGACGCCCGGGGCAATGGACATCCAGGGCGCCTGCTCCATGAAGTTCTTGGCGGTGTTGAGCATGGAACCCCAGGAGGGCATCGGCGGTTGCTGGCCGAGGCCGAGAAACGACAGGCTGGCCTCGGCGAGGATGGCGGCGGCGATGGTCAGGGTGGCCTGGACCACCAGCGGCGAGAGGATGTTGGGCAGGACGTAGCGCCAGAGAATCCAGCGATCCGGCAGGCCGATGGCGCGCGCCCCTTCGAGGTAGTCCTCGTGGCGGATGGCGAGCACCTGGCCACGGGTCAGCCGGGCGAACACCGGCATGGCGGACAGCCCGATGGCGATCATGGCATTGCCCAGGCTCGGGCCGAGAAAGGCGCCCAGGGCGATGGCCAGGACCAGGAAGGGACAGGACAGCAGCGCCTCCACCAGGCGCGAGATCAGGGCGTCCAGCCAGCCGCCGAAGTAGCCGGCCACCAGGCCCAGGGGGACGCCCACCAGCAGGGCGATGGCCACCGAGACCACCCCGGCCAGCAGGGAGCTGCGCGCGCCCCACAGCAGGCGCGAGAGCAGGTCGCGCCCGAGTTCGTCGGTGCCCAGCCAGTTCAGCGCCGAGGGCGCCTTGCGTACCGCCAGGAAGCTGGTCTTGAGCGGGTCGAAGGGGGCCAGCCAGGGCGCCAGCAGGGCGGCCAGGGCGAAGGTCAGGATCAGGACGGCGCCGAGCAGCGCACCGCGATTGGCGCTGAACTTGCGCCAGAAGGGCGAGCGCGCGGGCCTCAGGGTGGCCGGGCGGGGCAGGGTCAGGGCATTCATGCGGCTTGCCTCAGGCGCGGATTGATCAGGCGGTAGAGCAGGTCGGCCAACAGGTTGAGCAGCACGAAGCCCACCGCCACGCAGAGCACCACCCCCTGGACCACCGCGTAGTCGCGGTTGAACACGGCGTCGACGATCATCTTGCCGAAGCCGGGGATGCTGAAGACCTGCTCGGTGAGCACCGCGCCGCCGAGCAGTTCGCCGAACAGCAGGGTGGTGAGGGTGACGATGGGCATCAGCGCATTGCGCAGGGCATGGCGCAGGATCACCACCCGCTCGCGCAGGCCCTTGGCCCGGGCGGTGCGCACGTAGTCGGCGCGCAGCACCTCCAGCATGGCTGCCCGGGTATGGCGCATCAGGGTGCCGGAGAGGCCGGCGCCCAGCACGAAGGCCGGCAGGACCAGGGTGCGCAGGTTGCGCAGCGGGTCTTCGTGGAAGGGCACGAAGCCGGAGGCGGGCAGCCACTGCAGTTTCACCGCGAACAGCAGGATCAGCAGGATGCCGAGCCAGAAGTGCGGGATGGAGATGCCGGACAGGGCCACCAGGTTGGCGCCGTAGTCGACCGCCGTGCCACGGCGCACCGCGGCGAGGATGCCGGTGGGGATACCGATGAGCAGGGCGATGACGATGGCCAGCAGCGACAGCTCCAGGGTCACCGGCAGCTTTTCGGCGATCAGCGCCGTCACCGGCTGGTCGGTGCGCAGCGAGATGCCCAGGTCACCCTGCAGCACCCCGCCCATCCAGTGCAGGTACTGCACCGGCACGGGGTCGTTCAGCCGGTATTTCTCGCGCAGGAATTCCAGCACCTGGGGATCGCGCTCCTCGCCGGCCATGGCCAGCACCGGATCGCCCGGCAGCAATTGCTGCAGGGTGAAGACGAACAGCGACACCAGCAGCAGGGTCGGCAGGGCACTCAGCAGGCCACGCAGGAAGAGGCGCAGCATGGCTATTGCCCGCGGGTGACGCCGGCCAGGCGAATCAGGCCGTCGGGGTTGGGGATGAAGCCCTTGAGGTCGGCGCGGGTGGCGATGATGCGCGGATCGAAATAGAGATAGAACACCGGCAGCTCCTCGCGCAGCAGGGTCAGGGCCTGGGCATAGAGCGCCTGGCGCTGCGTCTGGTCATTGGTGGTGCGGGCCTGGTCGAGCAGCTGATCCAGCGCCGCGTTGCAGTAGTGGCCGTCGTTCTGATTGCCCTTGCAGGTGACGAATTGATGCACGTTGCCATCCGGATCGGGGCGGCCGGACCAGGCGCTCAGGCCGAGCTGGAAGTTGCCGGCATGCTGTTCCGCCAGCAGGGTGGCGTATTCGGTGGCGACCAGGTTGACCTCGAAGCCGGCCTCGGCGGCCATGGCCTGGATCAGCTGGCCCACCTGCTGGGCGATGGGGTTGTTGGCGATCTTGAGTTCGACCTTGACCGGCAGGGCGACTCCGGCCGCCTTGAGCAGCGCCTGGCTGCGCGCCACGTCGCGGGCCGGCACGGCGAAGGCCTTGTCGTAGTAGGGGCTGCTCTGCGGGAAGGGCTGCACACTGGGCGCATAGAGCCCCTCGAACACCACCTGGTTGAGCGCCTCGCGATCCAGCGCCAGGTCGAAGGCCTGACGCACGCGCTTGTCCCCGGCGAAGGGATTCTTCGCCCGGTCGCCGTTAGCCATGTTCACCATGAGCTGCATGTAGCCCAGGCCCGGGGTGTTGTAGAGGGTGAAGCCGGCCTGGCCCTGCAGTCCCTTGACGTCGGTGGGCGCGACCCGCTCGACGATGTCCAGGTCGCCCGAGCGCAGGTTGGCCAGGCGTACCGAGGTGTCCGGGATGGGCAGGAAGATCAGGCGGTCGAAGTGATAGGCGCTGGCGTTCCAGTACTGCGGGAAGCGCTCCAGCACGATGCGGTCCTGCTGCACCCGCTGCACGAAACGATAGGGGCCGGAGCAGACCGGCTTGCTGCCCACGTCGCCCGCGGACGCCTTGGGCGCGAGCATCATGCCGGCGCGGTCGGAGAGCTGGGCGAGCAGGGTGGCGTCGGGTTGCTTGAGGTGGATGCGCACGGTCTGGGGATCGACCACCTCCACGGTATCCACCGAGGCCAGTTCGCTCTTGCGCAGCGAGTCGGGCAGGGTGCGGGCGCGGTCCAGGTTGAATTTCACCGCGGCGGCATCGAAGGCCTCGCCGTCATGGAAGGTCACGCCCGGGCGCAATTGCAGCGTCAGGCTGCGGTTGTCGTCACCCCATTGCCAGGCGGTCGCCAACTGGGGCACCAGCTCCAGCTGTGGCGAGACATCCACCAGCTTGTCGCACAGGGCGGTGTAGACCAGTCGCCCGGAATAGGTCCGCGAGCGATGCGGATCGAGCACGTCGGGATCGTCCTGGATGCCGATGCGCAGGGTGGTCTCGGCCAGGGCGGAGCCGCCGGCCAGGAGCAGAAGGGTGGCGGTGAGCCAGGCAGAGGCTTTCATGGGGTGGACTCCAGAAGGGACTGATGACGGTTGAACAGGGCCAGGCGGCGCGTGAAGGCCGCGCTGGTGGCGATCAGCGGCGGCGGTGAGGCGCCGGCCCCGGCGATCTCGCGCCAGAAATGACAGGCCACCTGGCCTTCCCCGGCGGCGGGCTGCAGCACGGGCTTGGCCTCGCGGCACAGTGGCCGGGCGTGGGGACAGCGGGTGTGGAAGCGGCAGCCGCTGGGCGGCGCCGTGGGACTGGGCAGGTCGCCGCCGAGCAGGGTGCGTGGTCGCCGCGCGCGTGGATGGCTGACCGGCACCGCGGCCAGCAACGCCTGGGTATAGGGATGCAGGGACGTCTCGAACAGCGTCTCCACCGGCGCCAGCTCGACGATCTCGCCCAGGTACATCACCGCCACCCGGTCGCTCATGTGGCGGATCACTCCCAGGCCATGGGCGACGATGATCAGGGTCAGGCCGAAGCGCGCCTTGAGGTCTTCCAGGAGGTTCACCACCTGCGCCTGTACCGAGACGTCCAGTGCCGAGACCGGTTCGTCGCCGAGCAGCAGGCGGGGTTCGGCGGCCAGGGCACGGGCGATGCCGATGCGCTGGCGCTGGCCGCCGGAGAATTCATGGGGATAGCGCCCGGCCAGTTCCGGCGCCAGGCCCACGGTGCGCAGCAGCTCGGCCACGCGCTCGGCGCGCTGACCGCGATCCAGCGGCTTGTGCAGCCACACGGGCTCGCCGACGATGTCGGCCACGCTCATGCGCGGATTCAGCGAGGCGAAGGGGTCCTGGAAGATGATCTGCAATTCCTGGCGAACCTGGCGCAGCGCCGCCGGGCCGAGGTTGCCAAGGTTGCGACCTTCGTAGATGACGTCGCCGGCGGTGGGGGCGAGCAGGTTGAGCAGCAGGCGGCCGAGGGTCGACTTGCCCGAACCGGATTCGCCCACCAGGGCCAGGGTCTCGCCGCGGCGCACGGCGAAGGAGACGTCGCTGACCGCCTGTACCGGGGGGCGCGGGCGTTGCAGGAAACCGGCCTGGCCGCCGAAGTGCTTGGTCAGGCCGATGGCTTCAAGAATGGGGCGTTCGACCGCTTTCATGCACTGGTCTCCAGGTGCTGTTCCAGGGGCGCGCGGAGGCAGGCCACCTGCTGGCCCGGAGCGAACTCAACCAGTGGCGGCGGGGCCAGGCGACAGGCGTCGAGGACGAAGGGGCAGCGGCTGGCGAAGCGGCAGCCGACCGGCATCTCGGCGGGCGTCGGCACCCGGCCGGCGATGGTCGCCAGCCGACCCGTGCGCGGCCCCAGCGAGGGCATGGAGCCCATCAGGCCGAGGGTGTAGGGGTGCTGCGGATCGTCGAACAGCTGGGCGACCGGGCCCGACTCCACCACCCGGCCGGCGTACATCACCGCCATCTCGTCGGCGACCTCGGCCACCACGCCGAGGTCATGGGTGATGAGGACCATGGCGCTGCCGGTCTCGGCCTGCAGACTGGCGATGAGTTCGAGGATCTGTGCCTGGATGGTCACGTCCAGCGCCGTGGTGGGTTCGTCGGCGATGATCAGCGCCGGGTCATTGGCCAGCGCCATGGCGATCATCACCCGCTGGCGCATGCCGCCGGAGAGTTCGTGGGGGTAGGCCGCCAGCCGCTGGGTCGCCGCCGGCACCCGCACCTTCTCCAGCATCTCCAGGGCGCGCTGGCGGGCGGCCTGGGCGCCGCCGCCGCGATGGCGCAGCACCGTCTCCATCAACTGCTCACCGACGGTGAAGGCCGGATTCAGCGAGGTCATCGGCTCCTGGAACACCATGGCCAGGCGATCGCCACGCAGATCGCGGCGGCGCGCCTCGGGCATGCCCAGCAGGTCCTCGCCCATGAAGCTGGCCTGGCGGGCCTGGACCTGGGCGCTGGGCGGCAGCAGCCCCATCAGGGCCATGGAGGTCACGCTCTTGCCACAACCGGATTCGCCCACCAGGGCCAGGGTACGGCCCGGCTGCACGGTAAAGCTCAGGCCTTCCACCACCGCCGCCGGGGCGCCGGCGAAGCGTACGCTGAGGTCATCCACCACCAGTACCGGGGCGCTCATAGGGCCTGCTCCAGGGTCTGCTGCAGCACGCTGTCCAGAGCCGTTTGCAGGGCGCGCAGATGGGCGCGCATCACCGCCGCGGCGCGGACCGGATCGCGCGCATCGAGGGCCTCCACCAGGGCCTGGTGGTCATCGTGATAGGCCAGCAGGCGCTGGGCGTTGCGGGCGCGGTGGCGCAGGTCGCGCCAGATCGGGTCGAGGCGGATGGCATCGAGCATCTCGAACAGGTCCAGCAACAGGCGATTGCCGGCGGCCTCGGCGATGCTGCGGTGGAAGGCGCTGTCCCACAACTCGATGGCGTCGGCGTCCTCGCTGCTGCCCAGCCGCTCGAAGGCGGTGCGCTCGGCCATGCGCCGGATCAGGGCGCGCTGTTCGCCACTGGCACGCTGGGCGGCCAGGGCGGCGAGATTCGGCTCCAGGTGCAGGCGCGCCTCCATCACCTCGCTGAAGTTGGTGCGCGCGGAGAGCTGGGTGAGGGTGAGGGCCGCGCTCGGCGGCGTGGGGCCCACGTAGGTGCCCTTGCCCTGGCGGCGCCAGACCTGGCCCTCGGCTTCGAGCACCGCCAGGGCGCGGCGGATGGAGCGGCGGCTGACCCCGAATTCGCCGGCCAGCTCGCGCTCCGGTGGCAATGGCTTGTCGGGTACGCTGCTCTGCTGGGCGACCAGGTTGCGCAAGGCATCCAGGGCCAGGCGGGCGCTGTCATCGGTATGGATCTGCATCGAACCTTTGCCTCTTAGGTCTGGGCTGTCTCCCGAGGCGAAGCGTGCTACCAGTGCCATCGCCGGGGAGTTCCGGATACCCGAGGCGGGTGCAAGGCCGATGCCATTTGAAATTGGTTCGGGGGTTCTTTCGGCGCGAGGCTCTGGGGCAATGCCTCGATTCCGCTCGCGGACCGGACCCGTGGCATTGGTTCACGCTTGGGCGAACCTTTGCCCGCCTGGTCAAAAGGCGTTGCGCCAGGATGGAGCCGGGTTGCACCGCGGCGGCGCGTTGGGCCTCACTCAGCGCCTGCCGCCGATACACCGCCGGCTACAGGGAAAAGTGGGCGGGAAGAGCGTGGACGTCAGCGCCCAAAGCTGGCCCAGGGGCGGTCGCCAGGCAATACGGAGGGACTGAGTGTCTCGCCACTGCGCTTGGCTGGCCGAATGCCGAGGTGATTGACTCGGCATTCGACGGGGTGCGCTTCCACGCCTGGCCCGACACCACCCGCTGGGACCTTGCAGCTCGCCTTCCCGGATGGCGGCCGACTGCTGAAGCCCCGGGGCCCAGGGCGTCAGCCGATGGGCAGCTCACCGGTCACGATGGCGGTGACGATGAACAGGCCGAACATCGGTAGCGACCACTTGAAGAATTCCTTCTGGTACTCGCCAAAGGTCATTTCCGTACGATTCATCAGCAGGAACAGCCAGGCGACCGTCGGACTCGCATAACGCAGGGCCTGCCCCATGAAGGAGGCTACGCCGATCTCGGTGGGGGTGATGCCGAACTGATAGGCGATGGGCGCCACCACCGGCAGGATGCCGAAGTAGTAGGCGTCAACCGGCAGCGCATAGCAGGCGATGGCACCGAGGAAGGCGAAGGCCAGCGCCGTGTGGCTGCCCATGGATTCGGGAATCAGCCCGGCGATGCTGGTGGCAACGGCAGCGGCCATGCCGCTGCCGTTGAAGATGCCGAGGAAACAGCCCGCCGCCAGGATGATGGACGCGACGGCGATGGCGTCACCGCCATTGGCCGTGATGCGCTCGCGCTGTTCGGTGGCACTGTAGTTCACCGCCAGGGCGATGGCGGTCCCCAGCATGAAGACGATGGCGCCGCTGGCCCAGCCGGCCAGCAGCGTGACCAGCATGCTCACGGTCAGCGCCAGGTTGAACAGGAAGAGGCGGGGGCGCTTGAATTCCCGGTCGTTCTCCTGGATGACGGTGACCATCTCCTCGATCTGCTGCGGCGTGACGATGGCGCGTTCGCCGGGGATGTAGCCGAGCCGCGCGCGTTCATTGCGCCCCATTAGATAGGACATGCAGAACACATAGACGAAGGACACGCCCAGGATCGGCAGGATCGCCACGAAGAGGGTGTTCACCTCCACGTTCAGCACCGCGGCGGCGCGTGCCAGCGGGCCGCCCCAGGGCAGGCAGTTGCCCAGGCCGCAGGGCAGGATGATGAGCATGGCCAAGTTCGACAGCTTCAGCCCCATCTGCTTGTAGAGCGGCAGGAAGGCGCTGGTGATGATCAGGATGGTGGTGGTGCCATCGCCGTCCAGGGTCACCACCGAAGAGGTGAAGGCCGTCACCAGGATGATCTTGAGCGGATCGCCATTGGCCTTGCGGATGAGATAGGTGCACAGCGGATCGAACAGCCCCACGTTCATCATCAGGCTGAAGTAGAGGATGGCGAAGAGGATCATCACGGTGGGGTTGACCGTGCCCAGCGCCACCTTGCCGCTCTGGCTGGTGGAATAGAACAGGCCTTCGCGAATCCAGGTGACCAGGGATTCGAAGGGGACGCCGTTGGCGATGCAGGCCAGGGCACCGGCGGCCAGGGAGACCACAATCAGGCCGGTGAAGGGTGACAGCTTCTGCCGGATGACCAGGAACAGAAAGGCGATGATCAGCGCATAGCCGAGAAAGGTCAGCATTCGGAGCAACTCCCAGTCTTATTGTTATCGGGACGCGAAAGGAGGGGAACGGGAGGAGCCCTGGTGATGGGCTCCCACGGCGACGGTCAGCGCTTTTCCAGGAGCTCGGTCACCCAGTCTGGCGCCAGCGGCGGCAGGGGCTCACCCTGGGCACGACAGCGGGCATAGTCGGCGATGACCGTGCGGCGCTGCGCCTCGTAGGCGTCCTTCCGCTCCGCGGCCTCGAGCACCTCCAGCAGGCGGGCGCGGGGCACCACCGTGATGCCGTCGTAGTCGCCGAAGACCAGATCACCCGGCGCGACCTCGACGCCCGCGCACTGGACCGGCACATTGATCCGACCAGGGCCGTGCTTGGCCGGGCTGCGCTGCATGAAACCCTTGGCGTAGATCGGGATATCCAGCTCCGCCAGCGGACGCCGGTCGCGCACGCAGCCGTCGACCACCAGACCGGCGAGGCCGACGGCCTGGGCGGCCCCCGCCATCAGGTCACCGAGGTAGGCACGCTCCCGGTTTGCCTTGCCGGCCACCACCAGCACGTAGCCCGGTTGCCCCTGGTAGATGGCCACATGTATGGGAAAGTTGTCGCCATCCTCGGTATCCACGGTGCAGGCAGTGCCCAGCAGGAGCTTGTCCGGGTCCAGTGGCAGCAACTCGGCGTCCATGCAGCCGCTGCGGGGAATGCCCAGGCTCTGCATGCCATCGCACAGCTGCGCCGGGCTGAGGGCGCAGAAGCGCTCGAGCAGCGCGGCGGGAATGAGTTCGGGTAGCGGCAGGTACTGATCGGTGTTCATCGCGACGACTCCTGTTGGGCGCGGGTGAAATGGGCGATGGCGGTGCGGTAGTCCAGCTCGCTGCCACCGGGGCCGAGTTCGGCGTTCCAGTCCTGCTGCGCCAGCTTCAGCAGTTGATCGCGGGTCGCGATGGACATGCTGGCCTCAACGCCCACCGCCTGCAGGGTCGCCACGACGTCGTCCAGTTCGGCGGCGCGGCGCTTGGCGTGGATGAGGGTGCGGGCGGTGAAGGTGTCGGCCAGTTGCGTCACCGTCTTGCCATCAAGGGACTCGCCGAGGGAGGCGACCAGGGTGTCCAGCACCCCGAAGCGCTCGGCCGCCTGAAAGGATTCGAGGAATAGCTGCGGCAGCCCCTTCATCACCACGCTCTTGAGCATCTTGATGGCCGAGGCGGCACCGGGCTCGGCGTCCAGTACGGTGAGGCGCATGCCGTAAGGGGTGAGGGCGGCGGCGAAGGCCGGCGCCGCGCTGCCGGCCAGCAGTATCGGGACGCGGTGATGGTTGCCCGGCACGGTGCCCATTACCGCGCAATCGCAAAAGCCCACACCGGCGGCCCGTGGCAGGCGCTCGATGCGCTGCTTGACCGCCGGCGCCGCGGAATTCAGGTCCAGGTAGTCCTGGCCGGCGGTCAGCAGCGGCAGGATACGCTCAGCCAGGGCCAGGGCGCTGCTCGCGCTGGTGAGGCAGAGTACGAAGCGTGCTGCCTGGCAGGCCTGCTCGGGGCTGTCGAACAGTTCCACCCCGGCCTGGGCAGCGCGCTGCCGGATCAGCGGACCTGCCTTGGCATCGTCGCGAAAGGCGTCATAGGCGCCCAGTTGCAATCCGTCCGTGGAGCCCAGGCCGAGGGCCAGGTGATAGGCGGCCTCGCCGAAGCCTATGAAGACCATTTTCATTGCCAGCTACCTTCTTGATGTTGTTTGCCGGTAGCGGCGCAAGGCCTGTGCCAGATCGCTCAGAGGTGTCGGGTCGAACTGAAAAAATTCATTCTGATCAATTGGATAGGTTGGTCAGGAGGCTTCCGCCGCTGGCTGCCGCGAAGCGAAAGTCATGGCGCAAGCATGCAAAAGCTTTCAAGCTGGTGAAAGGCCTGAAACAAGAAGAACGTCAATGAATGCCGAGCCAAACCCGTCCGTATCCGCCGGTCTGTCCGGCCGGATCGCCGTCATCGCACCCTCGCGCACCCTTACCCGCGCCATGGAAGCGCTGCTCGCCCGGCGCGGTTTGGTGCTGCCCGTGGTGGAAGCCGTACAGGGCGACGCCCTGCGTATCGCCCAGCACCTGCTGGACCAGGGCGCGGTGGTCCTGATCAGCCGTGGCAAAACGGCCCACCGCCTGCGGGAGCACTTCCGGGTGCCGGTGGTAGAGCTCAGGCACACCTTCTTCGATTGCATCAATGCCTATCGCCAGGCGTTGCGCATCTCGCCCCGCATCGCCTTTCTCGCCACCTCGGACGGCTACGCGCGGATTCTCGCCAAATCCCACGCCTTCATGCCCGATGCCCACATCTGCGTGATAGACCCGCTCGCCAGCAGCCGCGAGATCGACGCCCGGCTGGACGAACTGCAGGCCCAGGGCATCGAGGTGACCATCGGCGGGCTGTCCTTCGCCGATGCCGTCACCACCCGCTTCGGATCGAGGACGAACGCCGCGGGCAGCGCCAGGAACTGCAGCGTCGCTACGAGATGATCCAGGCGATCCTCGATTGCGTGTCCGAAGGCATCTTCAGCGTCGACGGCGCGGGCCGGGTGACCCGCCTGAACCAGGTCGCGCAGTCCTACATGGGCGATCTCGCCTGTGGCGATCCCATCCTCGACCTGCCCATCGGGCGCTACTTCGAGCCGGCCCTGCAGCAGGGCAAGGCGGTTCGCGGCGCCTTGCTGGACGTCGGCCGCCATTCCCTGACGCTGAGCATCGCCCCCATCGAGCTGGATGGCGAGGTGATCGGCGCGGTCGCCACCCTGCAGAAGCAGACGGACATCAGGACTCTCGAGCGCAAGATGCGGCGAGCGCTCGCCGGCCAGCACCTGGCGCGGCGCACCTTCGCCGACATCGTCGGCAGCAGTCCCGCCCCGCAGCGGGCGAAGCGGCTGGCCCAGGCCTACGCCGGCGCCGACAGCACCCTGATCATCGAAGGCGAGACCGGTACCGGCAAGGAACTCTTCGCCCAGAGCATCCACAATGCCTCGGCGCGCCGTCAGGGCCCCTTCGTGGCCATTAATTGCGCTGCCTTCGCCCCCGGGGTGCTGGAAAGCGAGCTGTTCGGCTACGTCCGTGGCGCCTTCACCGGGGCGTCCAGCGAGGGCCGCATCGGCGTCTTCGAGCTGGCCCATACCGGTACGCTGTTCCTCGACGAGATCAGCGAAACCTCCGCGGATATCCAGCTCAAACTGCTGCGTACCCTGCAGGAGCGCCAGGTCGTTCGCATCGGTGACGACAAGGTCACGCCGGTGGACATCCGCATCATCACGGCCAGCAACAAGCCCTTGCTGAAGCAGGTCGCCAAGGGGCTGTTCCGCGAAGATTGCTACTACCGGCTCTGCGTCCTGCGCCTGACGCTGCCCCCGCTGCGCGAGCGCCGTGGCGATCTGCCCGAATTGCTGGAGCGGCTCCTGGCCGATCCCTCCGCCGCGACCCGGGCGCTCACCCGGACCCTGCTGACTCGACTCGCCGACTATGCGTGGCCAGGCAACGTGCGCCAGCTTGCCAATCTGGTCGAGCGCCTGGGCGTCTTGCTGGGCTGCGACCTACCCGCCGACGAGTTACTCGACGAACGCTCGGTGACCTGCCCCAGCCCGAGACGTCACCGCCGGTAGCGCGCGCAACGGCGCTACCCGATGAACGCGCGATCTTGCATGCGGCCCTCAGCGCCGTGGGCGGCAATCGCAAGCAGGCCGCGGCCCGGCTTGGCATCAGCACGGCGACCCTCTGGCGGCGGATGCGCCGCTATCTGGATGAGGATCCCGCCTGCTTCGATGGCAGTCGCTATGGCGAACGCTGAGGGGACTAGGACGCTGTGCCGGCGATGTATCCGAGCCCGCTGAGGTTGGGGGTCGCATTACCATTCTCGGCGGCGAGCAGTGTTCAGGTAGCGAGCAGGGATGGTCATGGCTGCCGCGAGCAAAGGATGCGGGTACTGCGGATCCTGATGTCCTGCTGGCACGCGACTGTTTTCATGCAGCTGCGCTTCAACGTTCAGAGGGGCAGTGATCAGGTCACGCCATACCTTCGACTGGGCAGTCATTCCTTTTGGGCATTGAGATGGCTTTCCACCGCGCGGAACGTCAGCAACAGCAGACCGGCTATGCCGAGCGTGAGGGTTGCGCCTATGGCGCTGGCCAGCAAGCCCGCGAGCAGGCCACCCACTGCCTCGAAGCCGAAGCGCATGGCGATGTACAGGGCGATCACGCGGCCGCGCAGCGCGACCGGGGCATCGCCCTGCAACAGCATGTTGGTGCTGACGTTGTTGGCGGTGATGCCAAAGCCCAGCAGGGCCAGCAACAACAGCGCGAAGGGAAGCGGCAGCTTGAACGCCAGCAGGCAAAGCGCCAGAGCGCAGCACAACTCGGCGATGAAGATCACGCGCCGCAGGCGGTGCAAGGCGCCGACGAGAGCGAGCATGATCGTGGCCACGAAGGCGCCGGCGCCGGCGGCCCCCCATAGCCAACCCAGCATCCGGGCATCGCCGAGGTAGAGCGTCTTGGCCAGCACTGGCAGCAAGACGCTGTAGTTGGAGGCGAGCAGGTTGACGGCGATCACCCCCAGCATCAGGCGCCGGACCGAGAAGGTACTCCAGACGTAGCCCAAGCCTTCACGAAACATCTGACTGGTCGAACCGCTGGCTCTGGTGGTCGCGCTGCCCTGAACCTTGGTCAGGCCCAGCAGCAAGGTGGCGAAGGCAATCGCCGTGATCAGGAAGCAGAGTGCTTCGCTACTGGCGGCGATCAGGGCGCCGGCCAACGGAGGGCCGATGAAACGCGCCGCGTTGATCAGCATGGCATTGAGCGCGAGGGCGTTGGGCAAATCGCCGGGATCGGCCACGAAGCTACCGATGAGTGCCTGTCGGAGCGGCGTTTCCAGGGCATTCAGCAAGCCGAGGAGCAGCGCCATGGCAATCAGAATCGGCGCGTCGATCCAGCCCTGCCAGCTCAAGAGCGCGAGCAACAGCGATTGGCTGGCCAGCAGCGACTGCGCAGCGATCAGGAGACGGCGTTTGTCGTGGCGGTCGATCCAGGCGCCGGCGATCGGACCTACCAGCAATTGCGGGGCGAGCGTGAGAAAGGTGATCACGCCCAGCAGGGTGGCGGATGCGGTGACGTGATAGGCCATCCACGACAGCGCGACCTGTTGCACCCATTTGCCCAGGGTCGATACGCCCTGGCAGGCAAAGTAGATCTGGAAGTCACGATGGGCGAGCGCCCGTACCGCGGTGGGCCAACGGGAGGGCTGTGCAGGTTTCGCCAAGAAGGCTGTCTCCAGATTGACTCGGCAGGCAGCGGCCGGTCCGGCAGGTCAAGTGCGGCACCGCGATAACCAGCACGGCGATGCTTAGGACAGGAGCGGCTACCCCCTGGCGCTCATCCCATCCACGGCTGGCAGCGCGCAGAACCCGTCAGCAGGCCGGCCGTTTTAGTGTGCGGGGTAACAACCAGCTATGCGCTGGGTTTTTAGAATGTCATTTCGTTTTGTGGTTTGCAATGGCTAGCCTGGCAGTCCGAGCAGAAGGCTGGCAGATGTTGGCCTGACGTTGGCGAGACGAAGGTCTCCTCGTCCGGCCCTGGCGGCCGGCACGGCGCCGCTGTCGAGCATGAGGTGGCAAGCCGAGCCGGCCGGAAGTGAGACCGAGGGCCTTCAGTCCTGGCGTGGCGTCGATGCCGGGGAGGGCGCATCCTTTTCCGGTAACGCGCCGTGGCGCAGCAGATGCACGACCTCGTCTTGCGTCTGGTTGACCGCCCCGAGGCGTTCGATCAGTTCGGCCGCGCGACTGCCGCGCAGGCCGGCGGTGGTGAGCTGGCCGGCATGGACGTAGGTGTATACCCCGGACACGGCGAAGGCCCTGATACAGGCGATGTGCCGCGCCTGTTCTGGCAGGCTGCTGCGGAAGGCCTCGCTGGCGAAGAAGCGCCGGCGTTCCAGTGGCGAGGCGAAGACGATCTCCACCATCGACAGCGCTGCGCGGATGGCATCGGCCCGGTGCGCCACCTCTGGCGATGGCGGATGTTGACCGTCGTTGACGAAGGGCACGCAAGGGTGCACGCGCACCTTCAGGACGGCCGCTTGTGCGCCCAGCCACGGGCCTAGCTGGCGCAGCAGATAAGTGTTCAGGTCCGCGAGGCTGTCGCGGGGATGCAGGTGCAGCTGGAGGCGATCCAGCGAGTCGGGGCCGTTATGGAGCTCGTCCGCCAGGGTGTTCTTGAGCGCGTGCGAGCCGTTGGGCAGGTCATAGGCAAGCGTCTCGGCGAACATGTTCTGTTCGTCACTGAACAGCACGGGGCTGGCTGCCTGGAAGGTACGTTGCCGCTCTTCGTCAGCGAAGCCGATCTCGACCATCCCATCCAGTTCGTAGTAGGGAATCTCCCGGATGCCCTCGGCCAGCGGCCACAGATGGGCGTCCTGCTCTCGGTCGAAATGGTACTGCACATAGTGGTCGACGCCCGGCAGGCGGGCACACAAGGGACCGTGTACGTCACGCCAATAATGGGCGAACAGGTCCTGGGGCACGCGTTCGCGGCGCTTGACCGTGGTGTAGCTGTTGAGGGTGATCATGGGGGCGCATTCCTGGAGGCGAGGCTAGGAAAGTGGACCCCTGATGTTGGCGATAAGCTCCGGACCTTCGCGAGCGAGATCCCTGGTCATGGTGCGTGGCCGCCCTTGCACAGGCAGGTCGCCAAGGTCCGGGGCGGTCTGCTCGGCAGGGGCTGCCCATTCTTCATGGCAGCAGTCCTGCGGCCTGGTAGCTGCTGATCGCCTGGTCGAACAGGGCCAGATCCGCGCGGCTTCGCGCCAGCAGCTGGGCGCCGGCGATGGCGGCATAGATAGCCTGGGCGCGAACCCGGGCGTCTGCGGCGGGACAGATCCCGGCCTCGGCTACGGTCCGCGCCAGCCAGTCGATATTGATCTCAGCGAATTGCTGTACCTCCTGCATCACCGGGGCGGGCAGGTCGTCGTACTCAGCGCCCATGAAGCTGCTCAGGCAGATGCGGTTGTCGCTTTCCAGGGAGCTGCGAAAGGTCAGAGGGTACTGGCGAAGGCGCTCCTGCGGGTCTGCAAAGGTCACTGTCAATTCTTCGAGGCAGGCTTCCGAATTCTCCCAATAGCGCCTGGCTACCGCCGCGGCGAGTTCGGTCTTGCCGGCGAAATGGTGATAGAGACTGGCCGCCTTCACCCCGACCTGCTCCGCCAGCGTGCGCATGTTCAGGCCGCTGTAGCCATGGGCCTGGGCGATCTTGGTCGCGATCTCCAGGATCCTTTCGCTCGAGTTACTACCCGCCTGAGCCCTCATCGATATCTCCAGAAAACCGTGTTGACAGGAGGAACTATACCACCTAGCTTAATGACTACCTAACGTTAGTTAGGCAAATCAAAGACGATATCGACGAGGTGAACCATGAGTGACGAACTGATTTTCCAGGACGCGACAGCCCTTGCAGCCCTGATCCGTAGCAAGGAGGTTTCCCCGGTGGAGGTGGTTCGAGCCCACCTTGACCGCATCGAAGCCGTGGACGGTGGGGTAAATGCCATCGTGACGGTAGCCGCTGGCGCCCTCGACGCCGCCAGGACTGCCGAGGCAGCGGTGCTGGCGGGAGAAGCGCTCGGGCCGCTGCACGGAGTACCCTTCACCGCCAAGGACTCCATCGACACGGCCGGCGTCATGACGCAGCGAGGCTCACCGATCTTCCGCGGTCGCACGCCTGAGCAGGATGCCACCAGTGTGGCGCGCCTGAAGCAGGCGGGCGCGATCCTGCTGGCAAAGACCAACCTCCCGGAATTCTCCTACTGGATCGAGAGCGACAACCTGCTCAGCGGCCGCTCCAACAATCCCTGGGATCTGCAGCGGACGCCGGGTGGCTCCAGTGGTGGCGAGTCGGCCGCCATCGCCGCGGGCATGTCGCCCCTGGGACTGGGCACCGATCTTGCCATCTCGGTCAGAGGACCCGCGGCCCAGACCGGAATCACGTCCATGAAGGCGACCCATGGGCGGGTGCCCATGACCGGTATCTGGCCCCGCGCGCCACGGCGCTTCTGGCACGTCGGGCCCATGGCCCGCTCGGTCCGGGACATCGCCCTGGCGTTCTCGCAGCTGGCGGGTCCGGATGGGCAGGATGCCTTTTCCACCCTCGCGGCTCGCGATGTCGGCAAGCTCTCCGAAAGACTGACGCGTCCCCTGCGGGTGGGCTGGATGGTCGGCCCCGGCTTCGGGCCGGTCGATCCCCAGGTGGCGGCGACGGTCAAGGCTGCCGCCCAGGCGCTGGCCGGCCTGGGTATCTCGGTCGAGCCGGTAGGCATTCCGGCGCTGGAAAAGGATTTTGCCCTGGATGTCTTCAACCGCCTGCACGTCATGGAAATGAAGCCGGCCTTCGCTCAGGCCACGGCGGGGCCAGGATGAACTCTACAAGATGGCCAAGACGATGCTATCGCTACCCGATACCTCGATGAGCGACTTCATCGAGGCCGAACAGGCTGCCGAGCGAATTCGCGATGGCTACGCCGAATACTTCGCCCGGTACGACGCCCTGATCACCCAGGTGCTGCCAATCCCCGCGCACCCGCACGGTGTCGAGACCTTCGTCATCGACGGTCAGACGGTCGACGCGACCTATCTCCAGGGCGCTACCGTACCGCTGAACGTCGCGGGCCTCCCCGGTCTGTCGATGCGCTTCGGCACCAGCAGTGAAGGCTTGCCGATCAATGTCCAGGTGGTCGGAGCCTGGCACGACGAAGCCACCATCCTGCAGTTGGCAGCGCTGCTGGAGAGCGTCAGCACGGTCAAGGACCTGCATCCCTCGTTAGATCGGTAGAGGGGCGGCGGGCTGTGCGTCAGCCGAGGGACGAAGGGGCTGCACGTTTTCGTCAGCAAGCCTCCAGACGCCAGCGAGCACCTGTCAGGTATGGATTCCTTGCAGGTGCGCGCGCTGCGGGCCGCGGGATGCTTCTCGTCGGAGGACAGGCGTTTCCGCTGCTGGGCCGGCAGGGCAGGGGAGAAGGCAGCTCTCAAACGTCGTTCAAGCCTGCGTTCAGCGCCAAACCGCTCAGGCTGCACCCTCGATGGCGCCGTCACCCTGGAGCCTGTCGCGTCATCAGAGGAGTCTTTCAGACCGGCGCCATGCGCCGCCGTCGACCCACCACCGCACCTTACGGCTTGCCGGGGAGCAGGGCGCAAGGTGCGAGGTCGAGCCGATCCAGTTGGCATTCGCGCGGCTCGTGATGTGGCGGGAACGCCGCCGAGGTCTGGCGACGTTCAGTCAGCGTTGGCGCTACGACGCCTGACGCCCGGGTAGATCAGAAGCGAAAGGCCTGGCGCCCGATCAACAGCCAATGGCCTTTCTGTTTCTGCCAGATCTGAAAGTTCTCGATCTCGGTCGGCACCACCTTGCCACTGTTTACGGCCTGAGCTGAAAAGTGGTTGCGTACCAGGGCGACGTCCCCGGATAGGGTGATCTTCTGGTTGAGCATCTTCAGCTCGTTGAATGCGCTTTTGCCTGTCTCGATGTCGGTGATGAACGCCTGCTTGTCCTGGATGTTGCCGCTCGAATGTCCATAGGTCAGGTTGTCCGCGGTCAGCGCCTTGAGCTGGGCAATATTCTTGTGCCACATGGCCTGGGTCAGCTGGTCGACGGCGGAGGCGACGTCCCGTTCATCACTGGTTGCCGCTGCGACATAGCCACTGAACAGGCAGAGGAAACCTACCGCTAGTTTCAACTTTTTCATGCTCGGATCCTTTTGTTGTAGTTGTCGGAAATGTCAGGTGGCGAGAGCCACAGATGATGCGGTCTTGTCTGTCATCGTATGACTATACGATTGTGCCTGGCTGGAGGGCGCAAGACCAGCCCTGGGCGGCTACCCGGAAAGTGCCCGTCTGAAGGCCGGTTTCCCGGTAGTAGGGACATCGGTCATGACGCTGCTCGACGAGCAACCCTGAACGGAGGCCTATTGCCCTTTACAGCCGGTGGCGCCGAGTCGAGAGGTCGGTACTGCCGACGGGATGGCCATCCGGCCGCGTTCACCTCAGCGCGGGGACGGGTGGCTGGTCCTCCGACGTCCAGACGCCAATGCGCCCGGTACTCGTGGCTGATCGCTACCGACTCAGCTCATAGGCGCACATGTTCACCGTGGCCGCCAGATTCATGGACTCGATGGCGCCCGCGCCAGCGATGGTGAAGGGCTGGGCGTTCAGGGCCGCGAGGTGCTCACGGGGAACGCCACGGGCTTCGTTGCCGAACAGGTAGCAGTCGAAGGCAGCGAAAGCAGCGGACTGCACCGGCGTACCCTGCATGTCCAGGCAGGCGAGGCGGGGGAAGCGCTGCTGCAGGCCGTCGAGGTCGACGTCGAGTTCCAGCGGGATGTGGAAGATGGCGCCCATGCTGGCGCGGACCACCTTGGGATTGTAGGGGTCGACGCTGCCCGGGCTGAGCAGGCAGCGAAAACCTCCGAACCAGGCCAGGGTGCGCAGGATGGTGCCCAGATTGCCCGGGTCCTGGATCTCGTGCAGATAGACGGCGCGCTCGCCCTCGACCGCTGCTGCCACGGGCTCCCGGGGCATTGGCACCACCGCAAGGATGCCCTGCGGGGTCTTGGTATCGGCAAGCTGCGCCATCTGCCGCTCGCTGATCGGGTGCGTCCGGAACGGACTCTGCCAGTGCTCGTAGGCGCTCGTCACATAGAGTTCGGCGCGCTCCAGCTGGGAATTCCCCAGTGCAGCCTTTTGCAGTTCCAGCGCCAGGTGCTCGCCCTCCACCAGGAAGTGACCGAATTCGGCGCGGTACTTCTTCTGGTGGAGCTTCCTGATGTCGTCGAGCTTCATCAGCCAGCGGCCCGAACCAGCGGGGCGGCCTGCGCGTCGCCTTCCGCGAGCATCGCCTTGGCCAGGGCTTCGGCGACCTTGATGCCGTCCACGCCGGCAGACAGGATGCCGCCTGCGTAGCCAGCGCCTTCCCCGGCCGGATACAGGCCGCGCAGATTCAGACTCTGCAGGCTGTCGTTGTCGCGGGTGATGCGCACCGGCGAGGAGGTGCGGGTCTCGATCCCGGTCAGGATGGCGTCATGGCGGTCGAAGCCGCGGATCTGCCTGCCGAAGGCGGGCAGGGCTTCGCGAATGGCCTCGATGGCGTAGGCAGGCAGCGACGGCGCCAGATCGCCCAGGCGCACGCCGGGCTTGTAGGAGGGCTCGACTTCACCGAAGGCGGTGGAGGGCACGCCGCGAATGAAGTCGCCAACCAGTTGGCCAGGCGCCGAATAGTCGCTGCCGCCCAGTTCGTGGGCGCGCGATTCCAGGCGCTCCTGCAGCTCGACGCCGCCCAGCGGATCACCGGGGAAGTCCTGCTCGGGATTGATGCCCACCACGATGCCGGAATTGGCATTGCGTTCGTTGCGCGAGTACTGGCTCATGCCATTGGTGACCACGCGGCCCGGCTCGGAGGTGGCGGCGACCACGGTGCCGCCCGGACACATGCAGAAGCTGTAGACCGCGCGGCCGTTCTTGGCGTGATGCACCAGCTTGTAGTCGGCGGCACCCAGTTCCGGGTGACCGGCGTACTTGCCCAGACGGGCCTGGTCGATCATGCCCTGGGGGTGTTCGATGCGGAAGCCGACGGCGAAGGGCTTGGCTTCGATGTACACGCCCTGGCGGTGCAGCATGCGGAAGGTGTCGCGGGAGCTGTGGCCCAGGGCGAGCACCACGTGGCGGCTGTGCAGGGTCTCGCCATTGGCCAGCACCACACCTTCGAGCTGACCGTCGTCGATCAGCAGATCGGTCACCTTGGTTTCGAAGCGGACTTCGCCGCCGAGGGCGATGATCTCCTCGCGCATGGCCGCCACCACGCCGGTCAGGCGGAAGGTGCCGATGTGCGGCTTGCTGACGTAGAGGATCTCCTCCGGCGCGCCGGCGCGGACGAATTCGTGCATCACCTTGCGGGCGTAGAACTTCGGATCCTTGATCTGGCTGTAGAGCTTGCCGTCGGAAAACAGGCCCGCTCCGCCTTCGCCGAATTGCACGTTGGATTCGGGACTCAGCACCTTCTTGCGCCACAGCGCCCAGGTGTCCTTGGTGCGGCTGCGCACCTCCTTGCCGCGCTCCAGCACGATGGGCTTGAAGCCCATCTGGGCGAGCAGCAGGGCGGCGAACAGGCCACAGGGACCGAAGCCCACCACCAGCGGGCGCTCGGTCAGATTCGCCGGGGCCTGGCCGACCGGGTAGTAGCCGGTGTCCGGCGCCGGGCGCACGTGCAGGTCATTGGCCAGGCGCGCCAGCACCGCCGCCTCGTCGCGCACCTCCAGGTCGATGATGTAGATGAACAGGATGACGCTGTTCTTCTTGCGCGCATCGTAGCTGCGCTTGAACACGGTGAAATCGAGCAGGTCGGCATCGCTCAGCTTCAGGCGCTGGAGGATGGCCTGGCGCAATTCGGCGGGGGTGTGGTCAAGCGGCAGCTGCAGTTCGTTGAGGCGAATCATGGCAATAATCCTGGCCGGTGACTCCGGCAAAGGAAGGGACGAGGAGGGGTGGGGCGGCGATTGTACCCGGCGGTCCCGGCGCTGTCAGGCCGGGACGATGGGCGCTCCTCTGGGCGGTCTGACGGTCGCTCGGGCGATCGCTGATTCGTCCAGCCGCGTTATCGGCTTATAATCGCCGCCACTTTGCGGCCGGCCAGACCTGGCGAACGGCCGCTTCTCACCTGCTTTCCCGTGGTAGTTCCAACATGAAAAGATCCAAAAGCAGCCGGCGCTGGCTGGATGAACACGTCAACGACCCCTACGTCAAACGCGCTCAGAAAGACGGCCTGCGCTCGCGCTCCAGCTACAAGCTGATCGAGCTCAACGAAAAGGACAAGCTGATCCGGCCCGGCATGCTGGTCATGGACCTGGGCTCCGCGCCCGGCGGCTGGTCGCAGGTGGCCGGCGGCATCGTCGGCGAGAAGGGCCGGGTGGTGGCCACCGACATCCTGCCGATGGGCGCCCTCGACAACGTCGACTTCGTCCAGGGTGACTTCACCGACGATGCCGTCTTCCAGAAGATCCTCGGCATGCTCGAAGGGCGCCAGCCCGACCTGATCGTCTCCGACATCGCGCCCAACATCAGTGGGGTCGCGGCGGCTGACCAGGCGGCGGCCATGTACCTGGTGGAGCTGACCCTCGACATGGTGCGCCAGGTACTCAAGCCCGGCGGCAATTACGTGGTCAAGGTGTTCCAAGGCGAAGGCTCCGATGTCTTCCTGAAAGACGTGCGCACCTCCTTCGAGAAGGTGTCGATCCGCAAGCCCGAAGCCTCGCGCCCCCGCTCGCGCGAAGTCTATCTGGTGGGCAAGGGTTTCAAGGGTTGAGTCAGCCTGGCTCAGGCGGTCAACCAGGACTCGATCCGGTCGGGTCAGGTGCGGCCGATACGGTCTTCAGCGCTCCTGCCGCCGGCCAATCCCGCACTGCTCATACCGGTAGCGCAAAAGGCAGGCGGTGGTGCTAGCGGATTTGCACATTTCAGACTGCGGTGCATGAGCATCTCTACGGCTTGGATCCTCTGATTTGATTGCACGACTCTGCCGAGATGAGCAAAGTTAAAGAGGCGGAAAGATCGACGAACTCTGCCCCAAGGCGAAGCGAGACGTCACTGTGCGCCAGGTTAGGACGCCCGGAGCGCATTGAGACGGACGGTCGGAACGATGGCTTTCAGGGGCTATCAGACTTCCATTGAGGGTTGCTCTTGCAGAGATAACCACTATGGATCGTGTCGTCGCACAGATCTCCCAGTCACTCAGCTGGGATTATCTCATCGCACTGGAAAGCAGCCTCAACGCCCGTGGCGTTATGAACACCAAGATCCAGGCCGAGCTAGATAATCATGCGCTCAATCTAGCGCGTCGCTACTTACTGAAAAAGGGCCGGCTTGGGGCGGGTCCCTTCTCGGCCGCGGAGGAAGAAATTCTCGATGCCCTTGCCGAAGCCGTAAAGACGTTGCGACGCTCGGGGCGCCTACCGCATAACATCATCAAGAGCCTATGCGCAGGCGGGCTAATCGCCGCAGTGCAGCGCAGCGTCGCCCATTCCGGTCTGCTTCGGTGTCGCACCGATTTTGAGTCAGATACGATAATGCGGGGTATTTTCGAAGCTATCGTGAATCGCCATCCGACAGCATTCAGTGCCGAAACCGTGAAACTGGCGGGTCGGCACCTGGGCTTAGCCCGTGCGTCGCCAGCCGCGGTTGGCTAATTTGTCGCATGGCCCTGGAACAGGATGTACCCAGGTGCCCTGTTGTTGGGTGGCAAACCGCGAGTTAGGCGGTTTGTCCTATGATGGTGATCGGCATGGGCAAGCTCAGGCTTGGCAGTTCGTCGGCGACGATGACGCTATGACGCCGGCGAGCCTCTACCTCGATATCGTCAGACCGACGTCGGCGTAGGCGTTGGATCTTTCGACTTATAGTCAATCCTGATGTGGGCACTATCAACCGGTTCCCCTTCTTCAGGAAGACTGCGCAAGCCGCTGCCGCCAAAGGAGTCGAGCATGAATACTCACGCCCAAGCTCGCGCGGAGTCGCGCCGTCGCATCGATGCATCCAAGGCTCAGGTGGACGCCGCCCTCGCCAAATCCATGCGACTTCGTAAGCAACATAAGAACCCGTTCTGGATCCTCTTACCGGTGATCGGTGGCATTGCCCTGACTGGTCTAATGGCATGCTTGGCCCAGTTGCTGATGTGAGCGATACCGTCACTCCGGAAATGGGGCATTGCGGACAGTCAATCTACTGGGGTACTGCAACCCTCTATCTCCCATCGGTCGCTCAATGAGCGCCTGGCTCTTGCCAGGGCTTGCTGACACGTGGGATCCGGACGCGAAAGCCTGCGCAGAACGACCTCCGATAGCCAGTCGCTGTCTTGCCTTAGACCCCTGTTAATAGTGGTCAATGAGCGACGAGCATCGTGACACTCCTGATGTAGGCGAATGTCGCTCATAGGAGAACACCGCTGGCTGATGAATCAAGCAGTTGGACAGACGTCGGAGCGCGGCCGGAAGATCTACGACCTACCTTGGAAGAAACGCAAGCCAGGCATGCTGAATGATGTTTAGAGAAATTGGCGAAGCAGTGCCAACGAGAACTTTCGGGCCGTTCGATAACAGCTGACCGGAACGACCAGCGGGCTCCCTGACGTGGCGAACCGAAGCGGTCACCTTTTACCGGTGATACGTCCTTCGGCGTCGCTTTTTTATCGGTAGTAAGGAGTCGCTTTTCTTTATTACTGATCCCGACGATGCGCTGGCTGGTTTTCCGAGGAGTGGGCGTTCTACCGGGAGGCGTTGGTAGGTGTGCCAGCCGATTGACCTATTCAGTACTGATATTTGCCTCTTTCCGAAGCTTCGGTCTTCCTGAGTCCCAGCGAAAGACGTCGATTCACCGCGCTCAAGCACTAACAAGGATGGCGACCCAGGAGGGCTGCGGCCGCCTGACTCTCAGCTGCTCACCAACGAGCCTTGCGGGGCGCGTCATGCCCATGGCTGTCGCAATGACCAAATTCCGGTGATCAGATGCCCGAGATCCAGACGTAGAATCTGCATCCAAGTTTGCCGCTTGCGTCACCGATTGCAGGGAAATAGGAGTGGCAGAAAATTCCCTTTTCTGTGCTTATAGAGCAGCTCAAGATGAATCTTGAATACTGATCGCCTATCCCCAGGTGCGGAATTTTATTATAGCGAGTCAGCAATGGGCGCGGAGTCATGGGCATAACAGGTCCAAGGCGGCGGTGAATGGTTTTGCTTGTTGCAATTCAATGATGCTGTCATGGGTGGAAAGGGATTCCCTGTTATTACCTGGGTTTATGGGCGCGGTGTAATGGATAGGATGCCCTTGGGCATTCCGCTCTTGATGAAGAGGGTGGGTCAATATCTAAAATGGTCCATGAGGACGTTTGACAGCCAGATATCCCTCACCTGGAATGCTTGGCGTGCCTTTAAAACAATATGATGGATGCAGGGTTTATCCGGTCTGCCGGCTTTGGCTTTTCCTGCCAATGATGGTGATCTGCAGTATTGCTGCAGATGCCGTTTTCTAGCCGTATTCGTTGCTGGTTAGTTGCGCTGCCATGAGTTGAATGTGGATTTCAATAGTTGCGCAGAGTCTCTTGCGTTTCGTTGTTTTGTGACTTCGCGCGGTGCGTGTGGCACGCATCTAGGCCTTTTGGGGGTGACATGCCAAAGGATTCAGCGGCTACAGAAGGCATATTGTATTTTTTGCTGATCGGCGTGGTCTTGATAGTCTTGTTTTTCAGTCTAGTTTTTGATTTTTGGTAAAGGGCCACTTGGATGGCCTGCGCATCTCTCTGAAAAGAGGGCGGTGGCTCGCTCTGCTCTAGGCAATGATCGAAGGCCCTCAAGGGTCAGAGCGATGTTAGATTGTGCAGGTGGGCAGCTAGTTTATCATCTTATTTTGACAGTCTCCTGATCGTGGGGTGCGCTGTTTCGATAGCACGTTCTATAAAGATACGGTGATGGGGTAGCCCTCTGGTGGTGGTGCTTTTGAAATTTAGAGAAAGTCGATTTTCATGCGGACCGGCTGCAGAGTCAGGGTGGGTGGTTTATACGATGGTTTTTTGATTCCGCGCCAGGATGTCTTGTAGATTATGATGCTCTGTTTGGTTAGATACGGTTTGATGATTGTTATTTTATAGATGAATGTAGTCGAGCGCGCTACGTGATTCATGAAGCTATTTTATGATGGCTGTATGGGAAGGGTGGGCTAGGTAGAGGTGGTGATGGACGTCAATCTGATGATTGTTTCTACAAAGGCACGAGCTTCTGGATTCATAAAAAGCATTGGTTCTGCATCTACTGTCTTTGGTGTGTCACATTTTAGTAGCGTTGGTTCAGCATTAGAGGCGCTCAAGGGGGAAGGGGGGCCGGATGTTATCGTCCTGGTATTGACAGAGAGCGTCCTGAAACCCGCCAAAATCCTGGAGCTCTTGGGTGTCGCCGCGAAAAAAAGCTCTCCCATTCCAGTTGTGCTTTTAGGGGCAGAGTCATTCCGCGCCCGCGTAGATTTCGCAATTCAAGAAGGTGCGCACCTTTATATGGGTGATGAGTTTTCCCATCCTCGTCTCTTGGTACAGGTCTTACAAGACGTCTGGACGGGTTCTGAGGGATACCGCGTCCGCAATAGCGTTTTGTCGAGAGCAAAGATCACCTTGGACTCCATCAGCGACGGAGTCATAGGTACTGACGGTGCAGGAAAGGTCGAATATATCAATCCGGCCGCCGAGAAGCTGACGGGATGGCCGAAGGAATTGGCAAAAGGGAAACTTGTCAGCGATGTCATGAAAGTCAAGCTTGATGGGGCATTTGGCGATATACCTCATCCGGTTGAACTGGCACTGAGCAAGCGTGCGCCTACAGGATTAAGTGCCGGCGCTGTTCTCCTGAGACGGAACGGTGGAGCAATAGACATCGAGGACTCCACCGCGCCGATGATCGATGAAAAGGGGGCGGTAACGGGGGCGGTCATCGTATTCCATGATGTTTCGATGGAACGTGCCATGAAAGCCAAGATGACTTATCTGGCGGAGCATGATCAATTGACCCATCTGCCCAATCGCCTGTTGTTTCGCGACAGGGCAGCACAATCCTTGCGATCCGCCGTCAGGAACCATTCAAACGTCGCGATAATCTTTCTGGACTTGGATAACTTCAAAGGGATAAACGATTCCTTTGGACACTCGGTAGGCGATAAGCTTCTGGTTTCGGTTGCTGCTCGACTGTCAGGATGTGTGCGGAAAGAGGATACGGTGAGCAGGCAGGGCGGCGATGAGTTTTTAGTCTTGCTCGCAGGACTCAAGAATCGCGAAGCGGCCGAAAAGGTCGCAAAAAAAATCATATCCAGTTGCAATGAGCCTCATTTCATAGATGACCATGAAATTCGCATTACGATCAGCATGGGTGTAGGGTTTTCTCCGCAAGAGCATGTCGATATAGATTCGCTCATTGCGCAGGCTGACACTGCCATGTACCGGACGAAACAAAGCGGCCGAAACGGGTATACCTTCTTTAGCGATGAGATAGGCGCTCAGGCGCAGAAGCGGCAGAAAATCGAGGAGGGTCTACGTCAGTGTATCGATCTTGACGAGATCAGGCTTGTTTATCAGCCTAAGATCGATCTTTCGAACGGTACGGTGGTGGGTGTCGAAGCGTTGATGAGATGGCGCAATGATGTTTTGGGAGAAGTGGCGCCAAATAGTTTTATTCCCGTCGCTGAGGCGACGAGACTGGTAGTGGCGTTAGGTCGGTGGGCGATTAAGGAAGCCTGTACGCAAATAGGACAATGGAAGGCGCTGGGTTTAGGTGAGATCAAGATTGCCGTCAATGTGTCGGCGTTGGAGTTGGAAGACGACTCCTACGCAGACTACGTTGCCACGGTGTTGCGCGATTGTGAGCTGGATCCGGGGCTGCTGCAGCTGGAAGTCACGGAGACGATCTTCATAAAGGATTTGAGTAAGTGCCTGATACGGTTGGAGGTGCTGAAAGAGGCAGGCGTTTTGCTTGCGCTTGATGACTTTGGTACCGGTTATTCGAGCTTTTCATACTTGACCCGTATGCCCTTTGATTTTTTAAAAATAGACAGGTCATTTGTTCAGGATATCGATTTGGATAGCGGCAGGGTGGCGGTGGTCGGTGCCATGCTCTCAATGGCGAAAAGCCTAGGCCTCACCGTCATAGCTGAAGGCATAGAAACCTCTGCCGAAGCAGATTTTTTTATGAATAGCGGATGCGATCAGGCCCAAGGGTTTTTCTTTAGTAAGCCCTTGGAAGCCATGGATATGTCCTACTTTCTTAGCCAGCAGCGCTTGTCTACAGCTTGATCTCTCCAGAAATGCCCTGTGCGTAAGGCGCTGGGCCCTGGTACTGGCTCGGAAAGTCAGACTGGATGTGCAATGGGCTTTTTCGCCTACAGGCATGTTGACGCGCCAGCCACGCTGCGAGGGCTGTAGGTGTCTTAACCACGTAGCGGCAGATATGACAGGAGGCGATCGGTTTCCTTTTTCACTACGGCATAGCATTCGCAACTCAACTGTTCGAGCAGCTTACGGTCAAGCACCGTAATGTGGCCGCGGCTGTATTCGATCACGCCCTGGCGCTGCAGCTTGCCTGCGGCCTCGGTTACTCCTTCGCGGCGCACGCCGAGCATGTTGGCGATCAATTCCTGAGTCATGTTCAGCTGATCACCGGGCAGACGATCCAGCGACAATAACAGCCAACGACACAGCTGCTGGTCTATCGAGTGATGGCGGTTACAGACAGCGGTCTGCGACATCTGGGTGATCAGTGCCTGGGTATATCGCAGCATCAGTACCAGCATGTCACCGTGTCGATCAAATTCTTCCGTCAGGCGCTGACCTTGCAGCCGATACGCATAGCCGCCGCTCTGTACCACGGCACGGCTAGGTGTGCTCTCGCCGCCCATGAACAGCGAGATGCCCACCAAGCCTTCATTACCTACCACGGCGATTTCCGCCGAGGCGCCGTTTTCCATCACGTTGAGCAGCGAAACGATCGAGTCGGTGGGGAAGTACACGTGGCGTACGGACTCACCAGATTCATAGAGCACCTGACCCAGTGCCAGATGGACGAGCTCCAAGTGCGAAGAAAGCCGTTGCTGGACGTCACCAGGTAGAGCAGCCAACAAGCTATTGCGCTGTGGCTTGGAGTCTTCGGGCATGGCTTCTCTTCGGCAGTCCGGTCGGATTGAGCCGACACTATACGCCTGGCGTCACCCACGAATGCTCCCTTGGCGTCAGGCGCTGCTGGGACGGCTCGCCGTATCAGCGATGTTGATCAGATCCTGACCGTGGGCGTATGCAGACTCGTAGCGAGCCAGCTCGCTGGGCGATGCCTCGCGGAAGGTGACGGTTGCGGAGTCCGCCGGCCTGACGTCGCGCCTGGTGACCCGAATGATGTTGCCCGAACTTTTTGAAACGACAAAATAGGCAAGCATGACGGCTTCCTTGTGGCTGTATGAGCGATGTTGCTTTGTAGCGCCCTCATCAAGGCAGGTTGCCGTGCTTGTGTCCGCAGACCAGCCGTTCGTTCAGAGGGCCCTGTCCCAGTCGGGAATATGGGGATGTCCTTGCATGATGCGGCTTTTCGCCGGTCCTTCGTCGTCAAGTCCGGTCCCTCTGTCTCGCGCGCTCCTGCGAAGGGCTCGGAGCGCTCTGGCATTGCGCAGCTCTAGTTGTCCGGCCAGCGCACCTCGACCTGATGCTCCAGGCCATCGTCGATCAAATCGATGCTGTCGCCTTGCACCATCGTGCCGTCCATTTGCATGGTCGGCTGGGGCAGGTCGCCGCGGGAAAGCGCAATGCGGTAGAGGGTGGTGCCGAACCGGTAGTCCAGGCTGAAGGTCGCCCACTCTGCCGGTAGCACCGGGCGGATGCGCAACTGGCTGCCGCTGCGTTGCACGCCAAGGAGCGACTCGACGATCAGCTGATACATCCAGCCGGCGGAGCCGGTGTACCAGCTCCAACCACCCCGTCCTTCGTGGGGCGGCATGCCATAGACATCGGCAGCCACGACATAGGGCTCGACCTTGTAGGTGGCGGTGGCATCGTTCCCGTGGCCGACTGGATTGATCATCCGCAGCAGCTCCCATGCCCTGGCACTGTCTCCCAACTCGGCAAACGCCATGCCCGCCCACACCGCCGCATGGGTGTACTGCCCACCGTTCTCGCGAACACCGGGTACATAGCCCTTGATGTAGCCAGGATCAAGTCCACCCTGGTCGAAGGGCGGATCAAGCAGCTGCACCAGGCCGATATCACGACGCATGAGGTGCTGCTCCAGAGACGCCATGGCCGCGCGTTGGCGCGGCTCCGGCGCCGCGCCCGACAGCACCGACCAACTCTGGGCGATGGAGTCGATGCGGCATTCATCATTGCCGACCGAACCCAGGGGCGTACCATCGTCGAAGTAGGCGCGGCGATACCAGTCTCCGTCCCACGCGTGCGCATCGAGGCTGAGGCGCAACGTCTCGGCCTCTTCTTTGCAGCGCTTGGCAAAGGCGGCATCGTCATGGAGCAGGGCGGTGGCGGCGAAGCGGCGGAGCACGTCGTAGCCAAAGAAACCGAGCCAGACGCTCTCACCCTTGCCCCCTTCGCCGACGCGATTCATGCCATCGTTCCAGTCGCCGTCACCCATCAGCGGCAAGCCGTGAGCGCCACGCGCCAAGCTGTGTTGGAGAGCCCTCACGCAATGCTGGTACAGCGTCTCTCGTAAGGGGGAGTGGGTCGGCAGGTCATAATAGGACTGTTCACCCTGGTTGAGTGCGCGTCCTTCCAGGTAACCCACGCTTTCCAAGAGGACACTCGCATCACCTGTGACCTTAACGTAGCGGCTGGTCGCCCAGGCCAGCCAGAGATAGTCGTCGGAGCAGCGGGTACGCACACCCCGATCCAGGGGCGGGTGCCACCAATGCTGCACATCGCCTTCGATGAATTGATGGGCAGCGCACAGCAGCAGGTGCTGGCGAACCGCGGCCGGGTCGGCATGCAGCATGGCCATGCTGTCCTGCAACTGATCGCGGAAACCGAACGCCCCGCCGGATTGGTAGTAGCCACTGCGGGCCCAGAAGCGACAGGCGATCACCTGATACATCAGCCAGCCGTTGACCAGTACGTCCACGGCCGGCTCCGGCGTAGTGATCTGCAGCTTGCCCAGCGTGTCTTGCCAGTGCGTGCGTACGCCTTGCAATTCCGCTTCTGCGGTGACGTTACCCCGCATGCGCAGCACCAGACGGGATGCGGAGGTGGCATCCTGCGCGGCGCCGAGCCGGAAGGTGACGCTACGCTTCTCGTCAGGCGCCAGTTGCATATCCACCCGCAGGGCGGCGCAAGGATCTAGCCCTGGACCACTGCGTCCGGACAGGTGGGGCTGCGCCATCGCGGCAGGGGCACCGAGATGCCCATTGCGACCGATGAAGTCGCCGCGGCCAGCAGTACTGCTGGCGATCGGCAGATCGACGTCATAGAAGGCCACACGGCCCGGAAACTCGATCGAGTAGCTATTGCGTGCGAAGAGCGCGCCGCTGTTCGGGTCGGTCTCGCTGACCACGTGCATGCAGGCCTTCTCGCGAAGATCCCCGAGTACCCAGGCCACGTAGCCAGTGATCGACAGCCGCCGGGGACGAGCCGAGGCGTTATGGATTTTCAGGTGCGAGAACTTGAGCGGATCCTGTAGCGATACGTAGACCCACAATTCGCTGCGGATACCGTCTTCTTCGTGTTCGAAGACGCTGTAGCCAAAGCCATGCCGGGTCACGTAGGTACCCTTGCCAGGACGGGGCAAGGGCGTGGGCGACCAGTAGTGGCCGCTGTCTTCGTCGCGTAGGTAGAGGGTCTCGTCGCCTGGATCGCTGACCGGATCGTTGCGCCACGGGGTCAGACGGAACTCGTGGGCATTTTCGTACCAGGTGTAGGCGTTGCCGCTTTCCGAAATCACACTGCCGAAGTTGGGGTTTGCCAGCACGTTCACCCAGGGCGCTGGCGTGCGCTGTCCGGCCTGCGAGTGAATGACGTATTCCTTGCCATCGGCGCTGAAGCCGCCATGGGGATTGCCGAGGATCAGGGACGCATCGGCCAGCGGAATCGCGGGGGTCGGAGCGATGCGGGGCAACAGCTCCGCCGCGAAGGCAGGTAGCTTCGGTTCCGCGCGGCGCCGGTGGACCTGCTCGGCGAGACTGCCGCGCTCATCGCTGAGCACCAGGTGAGCGACCGCCAGCATCAGCACGCGATCCTCATGGGAGAGCTGTTGCGCCGGCCGCACGAAGATGCCACCTGGCCGATCGATCAAGTGCGCCTCGCTGCCCGAGGTAACCAGCTCCATGATCGAGTCCTGCAGATCCTGCCGATAGCCCGCTTGGTCTTCGTTCCAGATCACCAGGTCGACACTGAGCCCTTTGTGTCGCCAGTAGGCGTGAGCCTGCACCAGCTTGCGCACCAGATCGATATGGATAGCCGTGGAAATCTGCAGCAGCACTATGGGTCGGTCGCCCGAGATCGCCTGGCCCCAGAGGCCGCTTTGATTGCGCTGATTGGCCGCGAGGATATTCGGTGCGGCCCGCAGTGAGGGATTGGTATAGATGATGGACGCAGCCATCTGCTCGAACAACCGCGCCTCGGCGTGGGAGGTATTGAGCTGGCGCAGCAGCACCTGGCTGTGGGTCCAGCTCAGGTCGAAGACGCGATCAGCGAGGCGGCGGTCGCGGTATTTGTTGATCAGCTGGAGGCAACCCTCACGGTTGTCACTCACGCCGGTCACCAGGTCGATGGTGGCGATCTGGCCTGGGTCGAAGGTGATCCGGCAGCGAATGGCCACGATGGGGTCGAGCACTGCGCCGGCGGTACCGGAAAGTGCCTCGGCATCCATGGCGGCGGGGTGCGTCAAATTGCGCCCACGCCCGATGAAGCGGGCCCGATCGGTTTCGTAGGAGATCGCCGCGATGTCCGCATCGTGGACTGCCAGCAGGTGACACAACCACGGCACCTTTTCATCACTGGAGCGCGGCCGCCGGCTACACAGGATGGCCTGCAGCGGGGTGAGCAGTTCGCTTTGCACGAACAGCTTGCTGAATGCCGAGTGCAAGGCGTCGCTCAAGGCGGGGGCCAGGACCACTTCCGCGTAGCTGGTAAGCTCCAGGGTTCGGCGCCGTCCACTGCGATTGCTGATGTGCAGGCGCCGTAATTCGATATCGTCCTCCGGCGAGACGACGATTTCGGTATGGACATCGAAATCACGTTCGCGGACCCGAAACTCGGCCCTGGCATCGGTGAATATCGCCTCGAAGCCCTCCGTCTTGCGTAAGGTGGGCTGGTGCGCCGAAGACCAGAAGTCGCCGCTGTCCACGTCGCGGAGGTAACAGAAGGTGCCGGTGTTGTCGCAGGTGATGTCTTCCTGCCAGCGCGTGACGGCCAGATTGTCGCGGCGGCTGTAGCCGCCGCCGGCATTACTGATCATCACATGGTAGCGGCCGTTGGAAAGTAACTGTACCGCCGGGTGCCGGCGGCAGGGGTCGGTGTAGACCCGCAGCTTGTTCTCACTGGCGCGGGAGACCTGGCCTTCCAGTGAGGCATTGGCGGTGTGCAGGTACTGCGCGGCACTTTTCGGCGCCCGCTCCTGCAGCAGCAGGGACGTCGCCTGGAACTGTGGATTGGCTTCGAAGCGACGCTGCATGGGCCGCTGGTGCAATACATGGGTCAGCGATAGCAGGCTCATGCCCTGGTGGTGCGCCATGAACGACTGGATGAGTCCGGCGTGCTGACCGGGAGGGAGGCGGGCGCTGGTGAAATCGATGGCTTCATACAGGCCATAGCGGCCCGCCATGCCCAAGCCGGCCAGGCGTTGGAGATTCTTGCAAGCGGCTTCTGGCGCTACCATCAGCGCCAGTACCGACGCATAGGGTGCCACCACCAAGTCATCGCCAAGTCCGCGCTTGAGACCGAGCCCGGGCACGCCGAAGGCCCGGTATTGGTAGTTCAGTTGTGCATCCAGGGTGCTATAGCCGGACTCGGATACGCCCCATGGCAGGCCCAGTTGCTGGCCGTATTCGATCTGCCTCGCCACGGCCGCGCGGCAGGTCTGGTCGAGCAGGGTGTCCGCATAGTGGGGCATGACCAGCATCGGCATCAGGTACTCGAACATCGAACCGGTCCAGGACAGCAACACGGGATTGCCGCCGTTGCTCGTCAACAGCCGACCGAGGGTGAACCAGCTTTCCTGCGGCAGTTGGCCCTGCGCGATGGTCAGGAAACTGGTCAGACGTGCCTCTGATGCAAGGAGATCGTAGTAACCGCCGTCCAGGCGTTGTTCGTCGGCGTTGTAGCCAATGGTCAGCAGCTCGCGTTGCGGGTTGTAGAGAAAGGTGAAGTCCATGTCGGCCAGGTCGGCAGTGACATCTGCCAGGCGCAGCGCGGTGGCGATGCGCTCCTTGGCCTGGGCGATCACCGCCCGTACCCGAGGCTGTTCGTCGATGGGCCACTGCGTGACCTCCAGCTGCGCCAGCTCATGCCAACTGGCTGATGCCAGGGAGGATCCAGGGAGGGTGAGGCTGGCCACCTCGCCGTGGAGATCCTGGCATTGTGCAAACAGTGCCTGGCGCCAGTAGTCGGCTTCGGGAGCCGCTTCCAGTGCGGGTTTCAGAGCGTCGGCCCAAACGATGAGCCGCTGCAGGACGGTACTGATCTCGTGCAGACCTTCAAGCGTGTGGGCGGACGCCAATTCGCTAAGCGCACCGTCGAGCAGGTGCTCATCCAGTTCGCTCGCCCGTACTGCCTCTCGCAGTACGCCAAGGCAGTCCGCCAGGCCATTGCACCAATCTGCGCTGAGCAGAGGCGCGTGCGGCAATTCATAAAGCCCGGAGCGCAGCGTCAGTAGCAGGCCAGCCAGATTGCCGCTGTCCACCGTAGACACGTAACGCGGTGGCAGCGGTTGCAGCGTCTGGGTGTCGTACCAGTTGTAGAAGTGGCGGCGATGACGCTCTAGCCGCGACATGCTGGCCAGGGCCTTGTCCAGTCGTGTGAGCAGGCGACCGCCGCTCAAGTAGGCGAAGTCATGGGCGGCCAGGTGGGACAGCAGCGCCATGCCCATGTTGGTTGGTGAGGTTCGGTGTGCGATCACCGACGTTGGTTGCTCCTGAATGTTGTCCGGTGGCAACCAGTTATCGCCAGGGCCCACATGATCGTCGAAGAAGGCCCAGGTCTTGCGCGTCAGGGCGCGCAGAAATTGCTGGTCTGCGGGTGACGGCGTGAATACCGAGGGGTCACTTGGCTGGCTCAACCGATAGGCGACGGCCGGTGCCAGCAGCCAGGCCAGCAGGAAAGGCGTTGCGCTTGCCAAGGCCCAGAGATCACCCAGCAGCAGCGCGGCGACGACACTCGCCAGCAATGGCGCGATCCACATCAGCCGATACAGGCCCGACAGGTCGTTGCGGCTGCTGCGCTCCACTTCGCGGGACGAATTCCATTGCAGCAGATGGCGGCGACTGATGGTCAGGCGCCACAGCGTGCGACCGATGGCATCCAGGCTGCTGAAGGCTTCGAAGGGTAGCCACACCAGGCTCAGCAGCGCCCGCGTGAACTGCTGGGTCGCACTGCGAAGGACCACCTTCAGGTGCTGACCGAGCTGGATGTCCGGGGCTTTGTGTAGCAGCTCCAGCGAGGCGCTGATCAGGGGGTGGGTGATCACCAGCAGCAGTACACCCAGGCTCCATGCCAGTGGATGAGCGCTGGCGAACCATCCCCATAGCAGTACCCCGAGAAAGGCGGCCGGCTCCAGGCTACGACGCAGGTTGTCGATGATCTTCCAATAGGCCAGGTGCGTTAGCCGATTCGGCTCCAGACCACCATCGGATTTCGGGGTCCAGGGCATCAGCCACGGCAGCAACTGCCAGTCACCGCGGATCCAGCGATGACGGCGTTTGGCATCGGCGCTGTAGCGCGCTGGATGCTCTTCATAGAGTTGTACATCGCTGATCAGACCAGAGTGGGCATAGCAGCCTTCGATCAGGTCGTGGCTGAGAATACGGTTTTCGGGAAAGCGGTCCTGCAGGGCATGTTCGAAGGCGTCCACGGCATAGATCCCTTTGCCGATGAAGGAGCCATTGCCGAACATGTCCTGATAGACGTCGGAGACGGAACGGGTATAGGGGTCCACGCCCGCGTCGCTGCCGAACAACTGAGCGTAGGAGGAGCGGGCGATGCTTGGCAGGCTAATGCCGACACGGGGTTGCAGGATCGCGTAGCCGCTGGTGATGCGTTTCTGGCGCCCATCGAAGCGCGGCTGGTTGAGCGGGTGGCAGATCGCCCCCAGGAGCTGCCGCGCCACCTCGCGCGGCAGCTGGGTGTCGGTATCCAGCGTGATGACGTAGCTGATCCTGGGCAAGGCGGAGAGGTTGCCGACGACCAGGGAGAAGCGTCCAGCACCATGCCCACGTAGCAGTGCATTAAGGTCCGCTATCTTGCCGCGCTTGCGTTCATGGCCTATCCAGCGCTGTTCGGTGGGATTCCAGCGCCGTGGGCGATGCAGCAGGAAGAACCGCGCCGCGCCGGTTTCCGGGTACTTCAGGTTCAGGGCTTCGATAGCCTGGCTCGCGTAGTGCAGCACCCCCGCGTCACTCTCGAGGACTTCGCTCTGGGCATCCATGAAATCGGTGAGCAGGGCGAAATGCAGGTTGGCGTCACGGTTGGCGAGAAAGCGTACCTCCATGCCATCGATCAGCTCTTCCACATCCTGAACGCTGCCGATCAGGGTTGGCACCACGACCAGGGTGCGTGCATCGGAGGGAATACCGGCACTGAAATCCAGGCGGGGCAGGATGTCCGGCCGCAGCGTCAGGGTCGCCAGGCGGTTGACCAGCGCGATGGCCAGCTGGCTGGTCATTACCATTATCGGCCCGCCAAGCAGCAGTATCGTCCAGAGTCCCCAGCCGTCCGCTTTCGACCCGGTGAAGAAAGGCCATGCCAACAGCAGGCTGAGCGCCAGAACGGGCACGACGAAGAACGCCATGGGCGCGCCACGCAGTATCCTGCGGCAGCGCTCCACCAGGGAGCGTCGGGCACCCAGCTGTATTTCCAGGGTGGCCAGCCCCGCGCCCACCAGGTAGAAACCGACGTGCTTCTGCACTGGATCCTGTTCGGCTGCGGCGTCGCAGAGCTCGATGGCCGCCTGCGCGATGTCAATCTCGGAAGACGAGCAACTGCGCGCCAGGCGCTCGATGGCGTGGCGGTAGTGATCGCGAGTGGCGAAATCCATGCGGCTGTAGATGTCGGCCGGGTCCTTGGCCAGCACCTGTTCGACCCCGCTCAGGCGTTCGACGAACTCGCGCCAGTCCGCTGCCGATAGCAGCCGCAAGCTGTTGATGCTGTTACTGATCGACACCTGCTCCGTGGCCTGCAGTTGGCCATCGAGATGAATCAGGCGCTCGACACCCTGGCCGGACTCCGCCAGGGCCTGTTCGATCCAGGTCATGGGTAGCACCAGTGACGTACTCTGGCCCTGCAAGCGTCGGGAGAGCTCCGCAACGAAGGCGCTGGTCATCGGCGGTGCGGAGCGCGCAAGATCGGCTACCAGCAGCACGACGCTCTTGGCGTCGTGCTCCGCTGTCGAAATGAAACGGTCGGCCCAGTCATCGGCGAGGTTGCGATCGGTCCAGCTGGCCATTACCTGCGACGCGACACGTCGAAGATTTTCGATCAACGCCAGGCGCAACATGATGGGAATGGCCCACAGCTCGCCCAGGGTCAGGGGCGTCACCGTTTGATAAGCGGTGACGAAACGACTCAGACTCTCGCTGTCGACGCGGCCGTCGCCATGGGAGATGGTTTCCAGCGCGATGTCATACACCCGCGGAAAGGTGCGCGAGGGGCCGTCTTCCAGACCGGGCAGCTCACGGCAGTAGCCGTTGGGCAGGTGTTTCTGGGCGGTGCGTATCTGCTCTTCGACCAGATAGAAATTGTCGAGTAGCCAGGCGGCCGCTGGCGTGGCGCGTTGACTGGACAGCGCGGCCACTGCCATCGCCTGGCCGCTGCTGGCCAGTACGGCGGCATTCTCGGCAAGGCGATGAAGCAGGGCGTCCGAGGTGGTATGGGTGCTCAGCTGATGTTGTCGGGCGAGATGAGCGCCGTGGGCCGCCATCTGCTCCAGACTGAACAGTTCCGCGCGCAAGGCCGGCTCGTACTGGAAGGTGCGCGGCGCGGGATGCCACAACCGTTGGATTGCTCTAAGCCATTGCCTATCCATGTTTTCCTTAGCATTCAACGCGAAACACAAACAGCGGCGCAGAGATGCCTTCCACGCAGGTGCCGCGGGTACGCCGTCTTGAGACGGTGCGCATCCAGTGTGGAAGTCTATGGAGGGTGGCGTCTGTCTGCTGGCACACATAGCGTTGTGCCGTGATGGCAGTGAAGCGGTGCCAATAGATAGTCACCGCGAAACCTGTAAAGTTGAATGACCTGATGAAAGCCACCATCGGCTGCTGCCAGCTAATGTCGGCTCCCGCCGCGCTTCGAACAGAAGTGTTTCCAGCGCTTCCCACTGCGCTACTAAGGTGACCGCGATTTCATTCAGCACAGGCTTCAGTCGCCGGCGCTGATCGGTGAATCCTTTCTGGATCGATTCGCCCTGCCAGCCACCGCGCGCAGAAAGGACATCATTACGGGCGCCGATTTCACTGAGGTCATGGGCCTTGCCCGCGAGAAGAGATGAACGCCCCCCGGGCTTATTGTTGGCGCCGTCCTGGCGACTTCAGCACGTCGCAGACAGTGTCCGCGATGCTGCTGGAGTCCTGGGGCGTAGATGTCTTACATGACGTTCCTGCGGTCGCGGTAGGTCTCCTTCAGGTGGTTAAGAAGGCGCACGCCGGACCTGTCAGCGCTACCGTAGGGACGTTCATCCCGGTGGTAACGCCGCCGAACGTAGGCGGCAGCATGGACCCCTCGTCAGCGCGTCCCGCTCCATAATTTTCCGCGCAGCCAGTGTTCACGCCTTGGTGCTCTTCCCGAGCAGAAACGTCAGGATGAGCGGATTAGCATCTCACGTGCTCTTCGAAACGAGCGAAGCCGGCCGGCACGCCGCCGTGCGAGGCGTGCTGGGTGCTATCAGCCAACGAGGTCAGCTGGTTCGCCCGGTTCGTAGCTGACCGACTGGGCGTAGATCGTGCCTTGTGCTCCACAGCCGAAACGCCGCTCAGGGTAAAGAACTCCATCAGCTGCTGGAGCAGTTCGGCCTGGCTGCTCATCTCTTCGGCGGTGGCGGCCAATTCCTCGGACGCCGAGGCGTTCTGCTGGGTGACCTGACTGAGCTGCAGCATGGCGCCGTTGATCTGCTCGACGCCGGAGGTCTGTTCTTCCGAGGCGGCGGTGATCTCCTGCACCAGGTCGGAGGTCTTGCTGATGGAGGGCACCATCTCGTCCAGCAGCGCGCCGGCACGCTCGGCCAGGGCCACGCTGCCCTGGGCGACATTGCTGATCTCCTGGGCGGCGACCTGGCTGCGCTCCGCCAGCTTGCGCACCTCGGAGGCCACCACGGCGAAGCCCTTGCCATGCTCGCCGGCCCGCGCCGCCTCGATGGCGGCGTTGAGGGCCAGCAGGTTGGTCTGGTAGGCGATGTCGTCGATGATGCTGATCTTGGCCGCGATGGTCTTCATGGCCACCAGGGTGTCCCTGACGGCCTGACCGCCTTCGTTCGCCTCGCGATTGGCCTTGCCGGCCATGCCGTCGGTGACCTTGGCGTTCTCGGTGTTCTGGGCGAT
>NZ_WHOV01000069.1:0-38245 GCF_009765395.1 Pseudomonas sp. BAV 4579
GTGTGCAGCTGCCGCTGTCACCGCAAGCGTCGATTCACGCCCTTCTTGGTAGGGGATTCGGGGATCGCCCGGGCTGCTGCATCGAGTTTGGCTTGGAGTTCGCTAGGCGTACCCGTGAGCTCTGCCAGGAGCTGCCGCGCCAATGAGTGGGCATCGTGATCGGCAGCCGACGCCGATTGACCGCGCTGGCCCATCGATAGTCGGGTTTGAGGCCCAGGCACTAGGTTGAGTCATGTTCACCCTCCAGAACCCGGGCCTCTGAATGTCATTCCAGCAGCGCGCTGCGTCAAGAGCGTATGCAGACAGGCGTTGGTCTCAGCATTCGCCTAAAAGACGTCAAGGACGAAATTTCTGCTCGGACGCTACGCCGGCGCGATCTCTCAACGGCATTCAGCTTTCATGAGCGGCAAATACAAGCAACAAAGCGCGCGGCTAATTTTTTTCACGCCTAGCCGTTCTGCCCCAGGCGCCGCCGTTTTTCCATGTAAGTGAGGCAACGAACCAACGGCCAGAGCACCGCCAAATACAACAGCGCACACAGGACGATCGGCGACGGGTTATACAGCATAGCCTGGGTATCGCGAGCAGCCTTGAGCACTTCGGGCAGCGCCACCACGCTAGCGAGCGAGGTCATCTTAATCACCTCAATCACATTGCCGAGCAGGTCAGGCAGCACGTTCCTGACCGCCTGAGGCACCAGGACGAAGGTCAGTGTCTGGGTTCGCGACAGACCACTCGCCCGGGACGCCTCCGTCTGGCCCACGGGGATGCTACCCAGCCCCGCTCGAAACACCTCGGCGAAATAGCTCGAGTTGTTGAGCATGAAGCTGATCGCCACAGCCATCAGCTTGGGCGGTTCGATGCCTAGGAAGGGTAAGCCGAAGTAGATCAGGATCAGCAGCACCAACGGCGGAAAGGCGCGAAACAGGTCCACGTAGACCGCGACGGCGATCCGCAGCCAGCGCTGTTGGGTTTGGGTGGCAACGATCGCCAGCGCCAGGCCGCCAACAACGCCCAGCGGAATGACCAGAGCTGACAACCAAAGCGTCGTCCAGAGACCCTGCAGTAGATACGGCAGTACCTGCCGGTAGATGTCGATGTTGAAGAAACTCTGCAGCAAGGCGTCCATCAGCGTTTCCAGGCAAGGCGCGACTCCAGCCAGCGGCTGAATAGCACGAGAGGAATGAATATTGCGAGGTAGCCCAAGGCCCCCAGAACCAAAGGTGTCGGGTTGCCCGTATTGCTGCTCGCGGACTGCGCGTTGTTAATGATTTCGCTGAGCGCGACGACAGAGCCAAGCGCGGTATTTTTCGCAATGGCAATAACCCTATTGGTCAGACTTGGCAAGGCAATACGCCAAGCTTGCGGTACAATCACCCAGCCCATGGTTTGCGCCCAAGATAGCCCGCTGCTGCGGGCAGCCTCGCGTTGCCCCCGCGGCACGCTGCTGATGCCGGCCCAAAGGCTTTCTTCAGCGTAGGCGGCTAGGGTGAGGGTAAGCGCCAGCCAGGTGGCCGTGAATGCAGACATTGCCAGGTCGATGTAGGGAAACGCGAAGAACAGCAGGATGATGACTACCAGAGGCGGCAGCGACCGCATGACATCCGCGAATAGCACGATGGGGAAGTTCAGCCATTTCCGCTCGCTGCTCCGCAGCAGCGCCAGTATTAGGCCCAGTACAAGTCCACTGACGATAACCGCGAGGCCCAGTACGACAGTGACCTGCATCCCCTTAAGGATGTCCGGCCAATACTGCGCGGCGATGGAGGCATTGAAGAAGGTGTCGACCAAACGGTGAATGTCCATCGCGACCTCAATGGCGGTTGCCGTTGATGAACGCCCGGGTACGGGGCTCGCGAGGATCACCGAAAACCTGCTCAGGCGGCCCCTCCTCGACGATCACGCCGCCCTCCATGAACACCACCCGGTCCGCGACGGCCCGCGCGAAGGCCATTTCATGGGTCACGACCAGCATGGTCATCCCAGATTCCCGGAGTTCACGCATGACCTGCAGGACGCTGCCTACGAGTTCAGGATCAAGGGCGCTGGTGGGCTCATCGAACAGCACCACCTTAGGCGTCATGGCAATGGCGCGGGCGATCCCTACCCGCTGCTGCTGCCCGCCTGACAAGGAGCCAGGCCACGCTTGCGCCTTCTCGAGCAAACCCACCCGCTGCAAGGCGTCCAGCGCTCGGCGCTCTGCCTCACCACGGGAAAGGCGCTGGACACGTCTGAGGGCCAGGGTCACGTTGCCCAGCACCCTTAGGTGGGGATAGAGATTGAACTGCTGGAAAACCATGCCGATCTTCTGCCTGACACGGTTCAAATTCACCTGAGAATTCATCAGGTCGACACCGTCAACCACGACCTGTCCACCGCTCGGCTCCTCCAGACGATTGCAGCAGCGCAGCATGGTGCTCTTGCCCGAACCGGACGGCCCTATGACACAGACCAACTCTCCGGGGCGGACCCGCAGATCAATTCCCTGCAGCACCTGAAGGTTGCCGTACTGCTTGTGCAACCCTACCAACTCGAGGATGGGCGGTTTAGGAAGGCTCACGCTCCGCACTCCAGCGTCACGTCCTTATCCTCATAGCCGGGTAAGCCCGCTACCCCGAAGCCTGGCTGGATCTTAGCAGCAGCCGACTCCGCTTCAGGCTTGAAGCCGAACCACTTCTCCGCCAGCCGCACCACCGTCCCGTTCTGCTTCAAACATTTCAGCGCCAAATTGACCCTGTCGCGACCGGCCGCATCATCCTTACGAAAGGCGATCGCCCAGAATAGACCACTCTTGATGATATAAGACGTCTGCAACACGGGGTTCTGCTTGGCCGCCCAGCCCGCCACAGTGGTACCCGAGACATTGGCGTCCGCACGCCCTGACAGCACGGCCTGGATAGCATCGGCGTTGCTGCTGTACACAGCAAAGGTGAAGCCATACGTCAGCGCGTTCTGCTTAGCCCAGCTCTCGTAGTTGGAACCCTTGTTTACCGCCAAGGTTTTTCCCTTGAGCTGGTCGAGCGCCGTGATCGGTGCGGCACCCTTCTTCTGGATGAATGTGTAGTCTGAGTCCAGGTACCCTTCGGAGAACAACAGGTTGTTGGCGCGCTCGGCGGTCACTGTCACGGGGGCGATGATGAAGTCGTATTTCCCCGCGTTCAGTCCTGGCATAAGGCCTGAGAACTCCGCGCTATCGATCTGGATATCACGGCCCATCTGCTTGGCGAGCGCCTGACCCAAATCGACGTTGAAGCCCTGCAGCCCACCACCCAGCGATGGCATCGCATGGGGAGCGAAGGTGCCGTCGACCGCGGTGCGCAACGGCTCGGCGGCGAGCACCCCCAAACTCAAACAGGAACCGATAACCCATACGGTCAGAGACGAGAGATATTTCATGGCTGATCCTTCCTGAGGCGAACGGGAGATGAGGGATTTATTACGGGTTCAGAAGCGACCGTATGAAGTGACCGGGTTGGCGACGAGCCCGCACCTGCCGGACAGGTTCCGGCACCCCACAGCGCAGAAACTGCCCGGAACCGCGTTGAGCATGCAGTTCGCCGTGCTCGACGATCACCCGCCCCCGGCTGACCACGACTTCCGGCCAGCCCTGGACCTCGCGGCCCTCATAAGGCGTGTAGCCAACGTTGTCGTGCAGCATGGCGTGGCTAATGGTGACCTTGCGATCTGGGTTCCAGATGGCGATATCCGCGTCTGCGCCCACGGCAATGCAACCTTTGCGCGGCAGCAACCCGTACATGCGGGCATGGTTCGTCGCCGTCAGGGCGACGAATTCGTTCAGGGTCAGACGCCCCTTCATAACCCCTTCGCTGAACAGCAGCGGCAGGCGGACCTCCAGCCCCGGTAAGCCATTGGCCATCTGTTTGAAGGTGGTCTTTTCACCATGCGGCAACTTGCCGGTTTCATCGAAGCGATAAGGCGCATGGTCGGAGGAAAACAGCGCGAGCGTACCGTCGAGCAGGCCCTGCCAGACCGCCGCATGGCTCGCCTCGTCACGTGGCGGCGGACTGCAGCAGAACTTGGCGCCCTCTACGCCCGGTAGATCGATATCCGCAGCAGTCAGGAACAGATATTGCGGACAGGTCTCCGCGTGGATGGGCGCTCCCAGGCGTTGCGCGTGGCCAATTAGCTCAATCGACTCCCGCTCCGAGACGTGCACGATGAGCATCGGCGTATCGAGCAACCGCGCCAGGGCAATCGCCCGATTCGTCGCCTCTGCCTCCGCCAAAGGCGCATGCGCAACGGCGTGGTACTTAGGCGCGGTAAGCCCATGCTTGGCCAAGTGCTTCACGATCCAACGGATGATGTCGTTGTTCTCCGCGTGGACCATCACCAGCGCCCCTTCGCGATCCGCCACGGCCAGTACGTCAAGCATCTGTTCGTCGTTGAGTTTCAGCGCCTCGTAGGTCATGAACACCTTAAGCGAGGTGACGCCGTCTTGAATCAACTGGGGCAGATCGGTCTGCAGGGCCTGATCCGTGGGATCGGTCAGAATGAGGTGGAAGCCATAGTCCACCACTGCCTTCTCTCGAGCACGCGCCGAGTAGTCACTGATCACGTCCGGAATCAGCATGCCCCTATGCTGCGCGGCGAAAGGCATGATCGTGGTCGTGCCACCGAAGGCCGCCGATACGGTGGCACTGTAGAAATCGTCCGCGCACATGACGCCCATCCCAGATAGCTGCTCGACATGGCAATGGCTATCCACCCCGCCCGGCAGCACCCAGCGGCCCTTGGCGTCGATATCCCGCTTGCCCGGCTCCAGTCCCTGCTGCAGGGCGACGATCACGCCGTCCCGGATGCCAATGTCCGCTTCGAACGTTTCGCTGGCAGTCGCAATGAGGCCATTGCGGATAGTTAGGTCGAACTCCGCCATGGGAGGTCTCCTGTATAGGTTTAGAAAGTGCCCGGATAGGCGCCACCGTCCAGCAATATGTTTTGCCCCGTGATGTAGCCCGCCCATTGACTGCACAGGAAGGCACAGGCAGCGCCGAACTCGGCGGGCTGACCGAAGCGGCCAGCGGGATTCGTAGCACGGCGTGCCGCGAGAATTTCATCCACGGTCTTGCCGCTGGCCTTCCCCTGCCCCTGGGCGGTATGCCGGAGCCGATCCGTTTCGAAAGGACCGGGCAAGAGATTGTTGATGGTGACGTTATGGGCGACCGTCTTGCGCGCCAGCCCCGCCACGAATCCGGTCAGCCCGCTCCGCGCTCCGTTGGATAAACCCAGGACATCAATGGGCGCCTTGACCGCACCCGACGTGATGTTCACGATCCGGCCAAAACCGCGCTCCTGCATGCCAGGTAGATACGCCTTGATCAACTCAATGGGCGTCAGCATGTTGGCATCCAGGGCGGCTATCCATTGCGCCCGGTCCCAATCGCGGAAGTCGCCCGTCGGCGGTCCGCCGGCGTTGGTGACCAGGATGTCCACCTGCGGACAGGCGTCCAAGACGAGTTGACGCCCTCGGGGTGTAGTTATGTCGCCTACGATACCTACGGCCATCCCCCCAGCCGCCCGGATCTCCGACACAGCGGCCTCCAACGCCTCAGCGCCCCGCGCCACTAGCGTCGTCTTCACGCCCTCGACAGCCAAGGCGAAGGCGCAGGCTTTTCCCAGCCCCTTGCTGGAGGCACAGACCAGTGCCGTGCGACCGTTAATACCCAGTTCCATGAGTCTCTCCGCAATCAGATGATGGCCTGAGGGCCCGATACATCGAGGGATAAGCCCACCCGCGCGACCGTGCGCTCGACCTCGGCCATGGTGTACCGGTCAATGTTCATCCCCGGGGCCCGTACGTAGGTGCTGCCGATGATTCCCCGGCGCTGGTAGATGTACTTGCGGAGAGCCAAACCCAGCTTGGGTTGGAATTCGTAGCGAAGCAGCGGGCAATAGCGGTCGAACGTGGCCGCCGCCGCCTCGACGTCGCCCGCGCTGAAGTGCTCGTAGATGGCGACCAGGATTTCCGGAAAGGCGAAGCCGGTCATGGTGCCCACGGCTCCCCGCTCCAGCTCCTCGAGCAGATAGACGCCGCCCAGGCCGCCGAAGATGCGCATGCTGTCGCCAGCGAGTTCCTGGATGCGGGTGATCTTGGGGCCTACCGGGGGTTCTTCCATCTTGATGAGGTTGACCCCGCCTTCCAGCCCTAGTCGAGCAACCACTTCGGTGCTGACTTCGGTGCCGAAGGAACCGGGGAAGTCGTGAATGATGACCGGGATGTCCACCGCCTTCGCCAAGGCCTGGTAGTAGTTGAACTGCTGGGCGTCGTTCGCTCCGTCGAGCGGAGCAGCAAACACGGCGCTGGCACCCAAGTCCTGGGCCTCGCGGGACTGCTCGATGGCGCCGGCGAGGCCCAGCGCCCGCACACCGACCCATACCGGCAAGCGTCCGGCGGAAGCCTCTACATAGGTCTTGGCGACGCTATGACGCTCAGCGCCTGTTAGCTTGTGCGCCTCGCCCAGGAAGCCGAGGACAGCGAGTCCCTTCACGCCCGCCTCGACCTGAAAATCTACCAGGCTGTGAATACTGGCGAGGTCAAGTTCGCCCTCGTCATCGAAAGGCGTCGGGCAGATGGTATAGATGCCAGTGGCTTGACGTGCATCGAACATGGGGATGTCCCTGAAAGTTAAATGACGCCTGCATTCTTGCTACATACCGACCGGGCCGTCGCATGCCTTTTCATGTCCACGTCATAACGTCGTGTTAAAGCGTCACCGCAAATCCCTGCTCCTGCATAAGGCTTCTCAAGCAGCCGGCGAACGCCTGGGCGGGACCCGATAGGGGTTCGAAGCGGCTATGCACCAGATTGGCCACCACCGTGCACGCATTTGTGACCGAGCGAACCACTAACTGGCTTTGCGGCCAGCTACGCACCGAGAACTCATCAACCAGCGCCACGCCTGCACCGGTCTGCACCAGGGCGCAGGCGTTCTGCGGCGAGCCCACTTGGATGTCGATGCGCATGGGCAGCTCGGCCTCTTCGTACATCCCAGCTACCATCCCGCCGAAGGGCGTTTCCCGGTCATAGGAAATCAAGGGAAAAGGCGATAGATCGGCCAGCGAAAGTGTCGATTGCATCGCTAATGGATGGTTGTAGGGGCAGATGCAAACCAATTGCCCGCTGCACAGGGGTGTTACGTGTAGATTTGGGTGATCTATCGGAAGGATCACCACTCCTACGTCCACGCGCTGGCTGACCAGGCTTTCCAGCAGGTGCGCGTAGTTAAGATTCTCAAACAGGCATTTAACGTATGGATGCAGCTGCCGAAACCGCGCGATCGCCTGAGGGATCAGCATCTGCCCGATGCTCTGGCTCGACACGATATGTACCGTCCCTTCGGAGCGCTCGGCCAATTCATGGGCAAGCAGGTTGACCTTTTGGACCCCGTGGTAGACCTGCTCAACCTCGCGAAAAAGTTTCTTGGCCTCCGGAGTGGGATATAAACGGCCTTTCACCCGCTCGAACAACAAGAAGCCAAGGCGGCTTTCCGTATAGGACAACAGCCGGCTCACGGCCGGTTGGGACACAATCAACAGCCGCGCGGCGCCACTGATGGATCCTGTAGTCATAACGGCGCGAAACACTTCGATCTGGCGAAGATTGAGGGACAAGGCTCACTCCAAAAATGCTCGTTCAACCGCCGAGCCATAAGATGACGTTAAGGGTGACCGATAAATAAGCAAACAGGCGGCCAAGCGCACGGCTATACACTCAAAGCTACCGAATGCAGCCGGACGCCAACCTCATGTTCGATCCGATCCTTGTCATCAATCCCAATCGTAACGCGGCCGTCACCCAGGGCATCGATCAGGCCATCGACCGGTTCCGCCTCCCTGGCGGACCGTCCATCCATTGCCTCACGCTGCTCGACGGACCGGATGCGGTCCAGAGCCAAAGCGACATCGCAAGCGTTACCGGTCTTCTAGACGCATTGGCACAGCAGCACGATGACGCCGCCTCGGCGTTCGTGATCGCCTGCTTCAGCGATCCAGGGCTCGCCCTGCTGCGCGAACGCTGCGCCACCCCGGTATTGGGAATAGGCGAGAGCGCCATCCTGCAGGCGCTGGAACAGGGGGAACGCTTCGGCGTCATCGCTATGTCGGACGCTGCCCGCAGTCGCCATCTTCGCAGTTACGCAGCTATGGGCGTGTCGACGCGCTTCGCCGGCGAATGTGCCTTGGCCTTGAGCATGGAAGCCTTGCAGGACCAAGCCACTACTCAGGCGCGCCTGCTTGATGTTGGAGCAACGCTCATCGCCACCCACCAGGCGGACGTCCTCATTTTGGGCTGCGCAGGCCTGGCGAGCTATCGAGCAGTCCTACAGCGAGAGCTGGATGTGCCGGTGATCGACCCCTGTCAAGCTGCTGTCGCACGCGCACTTGGCCACGCCTGCCTCAATCGGAAGAACTCGTGATGGATCAGTACCTGATCGCCCAATTCGCTGCCGTGGTGGGGCCCCAGGGCCTGGTGACGGAGGCTGAACAACAGCACCCCTACTGCACCGACTGGCTCGGCAAGTGGCACGGCCGCTGCTCACTCGTGGTGCGCCCCGCCACCACCGAGGAGGTCGCGGACGTCGTGCGCCTCTGTCACACCCACCGCATTCCGATCATTCCGCAAGGCGGCAATACCGGCATGAGCGGCGGCGCCACCCCGGATGCCAGCGGCAGCCAGGTCATCCTCAGCCTTAACCGGATGCGTCGCATTCGCCAGGTCGATGCGCTGAACGATACCCTGACCGTCGACGCGGGCGTTCTGCTAGCGGACGTGCAGGCGGCTGCGGCGGAAGTCGGCCGCTATTTTCCGCTGAGTCTTGGCGCCGAGGGCAGTTGCAGCATCGGTGGCAACCTGGCCAGCAACGCAGGGGGTACGGCGGTGCTGCGCTACGGCAATACCCGGGATCTGGCGCTCGGGCTCGAGGTGGTGCTACCCGATGGACGCATCTGGAATGGCTTGCGCAGTCTGCGCAAGGACAACACCGGCTATGACCTCCGCGATCTCTTCATCGGCTCCGAAGGCACGCTGGGGATCATCACCGGGGCGGTGCTCAAGCTCTATCCCCGGCCAACCGGAAGGGCCACGGCCTGGGTGGGGTGCGCTACCCCCGGGCAACTGACCGGATTGCTCGCCTTGCTGCGCAGCCGCTGCGGCGAACGACTGGTTGCGTGCGAGATGCTCTCGGCAGCGTGCCTGCAGCTGATCGTCGAGCACGTCGACGGCGCCAGACATCCCCTGCAGGCGGCGGCCGCCTACAACGGACTGATCGAACTGGCCGACACCCACCCTGCGCAGCTGGAAGAACTCCTGACCTCGGTCCTGGGTGAAGCCCTCGAGGCCGGCCTGATCACCGATGCCACCCTGGCCAGCAACCATAGCCAGGCCGGCGACTTCTGGCGGCTGCGGGAAGGGATTTCCCAGGCCCAGGTGCGGGCGGGCAAGGCCATCAAGCACGATATTGCCTTGCCGATATCGGCCCTGCCCGCGTTCATCGAGCAAACCGATGCCCTGGTGGCCGCCTATGCCACCGACTTTCCCCTGATCAATTTCGGCCATATCGGCGACGGCAACCTTCACTACAACGTGCTGGTGCCTAAGGATATCCCGCCGTCCGACCATGAAAGGCACACCGAGCGCCTCAATCGTCTGGTTCACGACCAGGTGGCGCGATTCGGCGGCAGCATCAGCGCAGAGCACGGCGTCGGCCAGCTACGCCGGGATGAACTGAAGCGCTACAAGGATCCACTGGAGATGGAGTTGATGCTGCGCATCAAACAGGTGTTGGACCCGAATCAACTCATGAATCCGGGCAAGCTGCTGTGACGACCAACGCTTGGAACAAAAACCTAGACTAGCCGTTATGGGCGAGATCTTGCACGAGGAAGATCGCCCGCGCAGTGGAGATACCGGGTGGCACCCGGACTTGTTGCAAATCCGCCACGCCACGTGCGGTGATGGCTGCTGAAGCAAGATGCCTTCGAAAGCCTCGATCGGTTGGCGCCGCGGTAGAGGACTAGTGCCTTGGTGGACGAAATAGGCCCGTTCCTTAGCCATATGAGCGCCAGTTAACGCACCGCCAGCCTCCGTCCTGCGCCCGATCGGCCGTTTCAACGCGATAGGACCGTAGGCCAGGACGGCCCCGCCTGGCATCACATACATCACCACTTGAGCTATCAGCTGTGCCATAGCCTCTGCGTGCTGCTGCATCCGATCGGCCATATCACCGGTAACCTGCACAGCCTCAATGCCCCCAAACCCGCCGTTCATTACGGGCCGATCGCGATGGTGAACGCGAGTATCCGAGCCGCTGTTTAACGACCGTAATGAGCCCGCCCCCACGTCAGCATTTCTTCCAACATACGCCCAATCACACTCTGAATGGGTTTCGCCAAGGCCTCCTGGTAGGCAAATGGCGGTGTTTCGTCCATGTAGCAGCGCTGGGTCAGCTCCAGCTGCACGGCATGGATATGCTTATCCGGGCGCCCGTAATGGCGGGTGATGTGGCCGCCTTTAAATCGACCATTGAGCGAGTGCGTGTAGTCCGGTGCAGCTGCACAAATGGACAACAGGCGTTCTACCAGATCCGGGGCGCAACTAGCGCCATTAAAAGTGCCCAGGTTCAGATCGGGCAGCACGCCGTCGAACAGCATCGGCAGCTCCGAACGGATCGAATGCGCCTCCCACAGTAAGGCGTATCCAAAGCTGTCGCGCAGCCGGTCGAGTTCCGTACGCAGCGCTTGGTGGTACGGTCGCCAGATCATATCAAGATAGGTCTGCCGTTCGGCGTCCGATGGAGTCAGATCATCTTTAAATAGCGGCGAACCATCGAACAACACGCGGGGATACAGACCGGTCGTTGCGCCGGTATACAGCGGCTGATCATCTTCCGGCCGATTGAGGTCAACGACGAAGCGCGAATACTGACCTGCGACCGTGCTGGCGCCCATCTGTACAGCCATGTCATAGAGGCGCGAAATGTGCCAGTCAGTGTCCGGGACGCCAAGTGCCGCAGGTACCAGGCCCGCCGCGACCGCCGGGGTCAGGCGGGTGCCGGAATGGGGAATGCTTATGACTAGGGGGAGACAACCGTGATGGACATTGACTGAGGCTTCGTTCATGAGGGGGACGTCTTCCAATGTGTCAAAGGACCTGAGCCAAACAGACGTCAGTGATAACGCGACACCAGTTCGTCCAGGTAAGTAGTGAGGAGTGCATGACGTTCGGACCACAGGGTTTCAGCGCCCTCCACGCTGACTTCAGCGAAGCGCAGCGTATCTCCCGGTTTAAGCTGGCCCAATCGCGCGAGGTCAGCACGAATGACGGTGGCGATTTTCGGGTAGCCTCCGGTGGTCTGACGGTCGTGCATGGCAATGATCGGTTGGCCGCTGCCCGGGATTTGGACGCTGCCGGTGCTGATCGCGTCGGACACTATGTTGAAGCCCTTAAGGTGCGTGATGGCAGGGCCAGTCAGGCGATAACCCATTCGATCACTCTGTCCGGAGACTGCGAATGACTCGCTGAGAAAGCGGGCGATTTCGGACTCGCTGAAATAGTCCTGCTGCGGCCCCAGCACCACGCGGATCGGCAGGTGCTCGCGCTGCGGCATGAAACGTTGGGCCGGACCTCGTGCTGCGGTGGGCAAGTGCTGTGACGGTGTCGCAAGCAGTAACTCGTCGCCTTTGGCGATCGCACGTCCCGCAAAGCCGCCTAACCCGCCACGTATTAGCGTGGACACACTGCCCAACACCGGGTGCGCAGCGAATCCACCAGCCACCGCAAGATAGCCGCGCGTACCGCTCAACGCTCGCCCTACCTTGACCTCAGCACCGGGCCGCAACACATGGCACTGGTACGGCGCGACAGGTTCATCATCAATGAATACCTGCATATCCCCCGTGACAGCGAACACACACCCACCCGGCCCAACGCGCAACTGCGCTCCTAACAAGGTAAATTCCAGTGCACCGGTGCCGACAGGGTTGCCCACCAGCGCATTGGCGATGGCGAAACTCATCTCATCTAGTGCACCCGAGGGCGGCACGCCACGGTCCTCAAAACCAGTACGGCCTCGATCCTGCAACGTGGTGAGCAGGCCCGGATGTAACACGTAAAAACTACTCATGCGCGCCATGTCCGTTGCGGAAGGTAATCTGGCTGAGCCGAGAGAGCCTCGAAAGCATCGTTATCAATGGGCACGAAGCGAATTTCATCCCCGGCGCGGAAGAGAAACGGCTCTTCGCGGGTGGGCACGAAACTGCGAGCAGGTGTCCGGCCAATCAGGTGCCAGCCGCTAGGAGCCTCCACCGACGAAACAGCGGCCTGCATGCCACCGATGCTCACGGTTCCAGCCGGAGTTTTCAGGCGTGGCGACTCGCGACGGGAGGTGTGCAGCTGCTCATCTAGGCCACCCAAATAAGCGAATCCGGGCATGAAACCGATCATGTACACGCGGTAACTCACAGCGCTGTGCAAACGAATGACGTCTTCTGGGTCCATCTGATGGTGATCGGCCAGCCACTCCAAATCGATCCCGTGGTCGCCCCCGTATATCACCGGCAACTCCCAAATCCGCACCGGCTCGGCTGCGTCATCGGGCTCTGTAATTAGACGCTCTAGGTGTTCGCGCAGGCGAGCCTGACGTATGCGCGTGCAATCGTACGACAGCGTCAACGCGCGATACGTTGGAATCACGCCGGTCACCCCGTCTATACAGGCCGCAGCGACGCGTTTAGCCAGTGCCGTGACGCGTTGATTAACTGTCGGATCGATGACTTCGCCGAAATCGATATACAGCGCATGATCAGCAATGGGCGCAATCCGCCAGGACCGCGTCTCCTCCTCGTCATTCACAAATAAACTCTCCGTCACACGATGGAATGCTTTTGGAATACCAGGGGTATTCTGTCAATATGGCTGCTCGAAAGATAGCCCCTAACAACGACCTCACACCTCGGCATACTGCTTGGGTACCACACACGCGACGATGGCCTGCCCATCTCACAGGTAACGTTTATGTTGATCGATCTGAACTGCGACATGGGTGAGGGGTTTGGCGCCTGGAAGATGGGCGATGACAGCGCTATGCTGGACATCGTCACTTCCGCCAACATTGCCTGTGGTTTCCACGCCGGAGACCCTGACATCATGTTTGCCACAGCAGCCATGGCCCAGGAAAAAGGTGTCGCAGTCGGCGCGCACCCTAGCTTTCTGGACATTCTTGGCTTTGGTCGTCGGCAGATTCGCGGCGATAGTCCGGCGCAAATCGAACGCCAGATCATTTATCAGATTGGCGCATTCAAGGCGCTCTCCGAAGCCGCAGGCCTGCCCCTGCAACACGTTAAGACCCACGGCGCGCTGGGCAACATGGCCAATGAAGACCCGGAGCTGGCGATGGCCGTAGCCCGTGCGATCAAAGCTGTCGACCAAGATTTGATTTTCGTGGTGATGCCGGGCCTCGAAACCGAACGTGCCGCCGAACGCGTAGGCCTGCCCCTGGCACGGGAAATCTACGCAGATCGTGCGTACGCCGCCAATGGCAACTTGGTCTCGCGCAAACTGCCGGGCGCGGTGATTCACGACAGCGATGTGGCAGCGGCTCGCGTTCTGCGGATGATCGAAGACCAGGCCATTATCACCATCGCAGGTGAACGCATGCCGGTGCAGATCGACACCGTTTGCGTCCATGGCGATACACCGGGCGCTACTACCATGGCAATGCAACTTCGCACCCAGTTGGAAAACGCTGGCGTGCGCGTTACCTCTATGGCGACGGTGATCAATCGCTGACCCGCGCCCACAAATACGGCCCTTGCACGGGCCGTATTTGTATTCGCGCTGCGTGCTAGTTTACGTGCAGGTTGCGCATCGACAGCGTCGCTTTGATGCCCCGAGAAATTCAGCACTGGCGCGCGTGCCGTGATGCTAAATAGCGGGCCCGCAGCACCGCAGATCAGCCCAGCTTTTACTCACGTTGAAACGATTCGTCCCCAGGCGCACCAAGGGTGCGCCTCCTGACATTCGAACGTGAGTACGGGTAGGCACAGATGCAAACGGGTATAGCGACGGCTCTTTGTTGTTAGGTTGGCCCGCCCTATGGTTCACGACATCAGTGCTCCAGCGTGCGTGGCAAATACAGGACGATGTCCGGGAACACGGTGATCAGCACGGTGAACGCCACCAAGATTAGAAAGAACGGTAGCGCGGCCCGTGCCAGCGCCGACAGCGACATGCCGGACAGTCCATTGAGCACGAACAAGTTGAATCCCACCGGCGGCGTCACTTGAGCCATTTCCACTACCAAAATTAGAAATACGCCGAACCAGATCGGGTCATAACCAGCAGCCGTTATCAGTGGCAAAGTTATCGGCAGCGACATGACGATGATCGACATACCCTCCAGCACCGCGCCGAGGATCACGTAAAACGCGATCAACAACATGATCAGCGCAAAGGGTGAAAGGCCAAGTCCACCAATGGCGCCGGCTATTGTCGCCGGGACTTTGAGATACCCCATCGCCACCGAGAGAAATACAGCGCCGACAATGATTAAACCGATCATGCTCGACGTCTGCATGGCGCCCATCAGCGCTTCCCAAAGGCCGCGCCAAGTGAAACAGCGTTGCAGCACGCAGATCAGCAGCGCACCCAATACACCCATCGCGGCGGCCTCGGTGGGTGTGGCGAAGCCCAACATCATGGAACCCACGACAAAGCCGATCAGCGATACGACAGGCCCCAATTGAAGCAAGCCCATTATCAGTTCGTGCAGCGTGGTGCGGGTCTTGTCCTTGGGCAGTCGCGCGGGATTAAGCAGTGCGTAGATCGCTACGTAAATCATGAACGCCAGTGCCAGCAGCAAGCCTGGAATGATCCCCGCCATGAACATCTTGAGCACCGATACCTGCGCCAGAACGCCATAAACGATCATCAAGGTGCTTGGCGGGATCAAAAAGCCCAACGTGCCAGCGCCCGCCAGCGAACCGGCGGCGATGCGTGGATCGTACCCTCGTGAAGTGAGTTCTTTGAACGTAATGCGCCCGACTGTGGCTGTAGTCGCCGCAGATGATCCCGAGATCGCGGCGAACAACGTGCAACCCAGCACGTTGGTGTGCAGCAAACGGCCGGGAATGTGTCGGGTCCAAGGCGACAGGCCATCGAATAGCAACTTCGATAGTTTCGTGCGGAACAAAATCTCGCCCATCAGGATAAACAGCGGCAAGGCCACCAGTTCCGGTGACATCGACACGTTGGAGACTGTCTGCGCCAGCAGCTTTTCCACCGGCATGTGCCGAAACAGCTCCAGGGTAAGAATGCCCACGCCGGTCAACGCAACACCTACCCAGACGCCCATCGACAGGAGCACCGCCATTATGGCCAGGGTAGCAATTATGATCAGATTCATGACGCGTGCACACTCGCTGCCGTGGGGGTGGAAGAGGTTTCACGACCCAGCAACACCGCCAAGGCCTGCGCCAGAAGTTGCAGGCAGAACATGCCGGAGCCTAAGGTCAGCAAGGCTCGCGGCCACACCAGAGGGACTTGTTCCGGAGTACTGGAAACGATGTCGCGGCTCCACGCTTGCCAGGTAAAGCCGCACAACGCGCAGAATAGGTACAGCGCGATCAGGAAGCCACATAGGCAAGCGAACGTGTCCAATAGGCGCGCCCAGCGCGGCGGCAACATATCGAGCATGAAACGGATGCGTACCTGCGCCCCGCAACGCAGCGTCCAAGCGCTGCCCAGAAAAATGATGGCGCCAAACAGGTAGCCACTGAATTCCCAGGTAAAGCCAAGGCTTCGGCCGGTGACATTGCGATAGCATACTTCAGCAATCATCAGCAGGAACAAAAGCGCCATGCCGCCGCCGGCCGCCACGCCAAGGACGCGACTGCAACGCTCAATGAAACTCATCGAATGCGTATTCATAGCGACCTCACTGAATCAGCGCAGCGCGGCCGGTTTGGGTCAAGTACTGCTTGATTAACACCTGCGCGTCGGGACCTGCCTGCTGGATAAAGGCCTTCCAGATGGGCGTCGCAGCCTTGCTCAACTCTTCGCTGAACACAGGCGTTGGATGACTGACGACAATTCCTTTGCTTTTGAGCAATGCTTCGGCCTGCTCATCTTCGTGCTGAGACACCTTACGAAAATCCGGCTCCAGACGTTTCGCTGCGTCGGTAATCGCCTGCTGATTAGCCGCAGACAATCCATTCCAGACGTCCAGATTCACCGACACCACATCCGGGGCCGACTGCCAGTTCATTTGGTTGAAGTAACCGGTAAATTCCCAGAATTTTCCATCCACACCTGAGGTGCTGGAGGTGGTGACACCGTTTAGCGCGCCCGACGCCAGCGCCGGGATCACCTCACCCCAAGGCATCTGGATGGGCGACGCCTTCAATGCAGTAAAAAAGTCGGTGCCGTTTTTCTCAACGGTACGGATCTTCAACCCATTGAGATCTGCCTGAGTGACGACCGGAGTCTTGGTGTAGAGCCCCTGCCCCGGCCATGGGACGGTGTAGAGAAATTTTTGGTTATTACGCTCGGCGATTTTGGCGTAATAGGGCTCAGCCACGGCCCGCATTACATCCTGCTCTTCGGCGTTGCGCACCAGGTAAGGTAAGCCTTGCAGACCCATTAGCGATTCTTCACCCACTTGCTGACTCATCAGCATGTCAGCCATGTCGACGATGCCGTCGCGCACCGAAGCCAACAATTCAGGGCCTTTCATGCCCAAATCACCCCCGCTATGTACGTCAATGATGACCTCGCCATGGGTCACGGTTTTGACCTCATCGGCGAACATGCGCAAGTTCTTGACGTGGAAGTTTGCGTCCGGCCATACCGAGACCAACGTCAGGTGGGTTTCTGCGGATGCCGGTAATGAACAGGCCGCACTCAGTGTGAGTGCAAGCGCAAGACTGTTTAACGAGGCGATGAACCGGCGTGACTCCAGCATGTCCTGATCCTTTTCTCTGGTCGTGAAAATTCAACGTGAATACGGCAGATAGAAATGGGCAGGGGATGCTTGAAGGCACGAATCGTTGTCTACGGCTGCGTCTCTACGGTCGCTAGCTCAATGCCGGTATAATTTCGGCATACCAAAAGTATTCTGTCAACATACCCATCGAGTTCATGTGATTGGTACCAAACAGATAGTTTCCGCGCAGCCGAAGGCCCTCCTCATGACCATCGCCGAAGAGTGAGTGGAGGATGCGTTGCAAGCTTCTTTTTACGTAAAGAGCAATGCGCGTCTGCGCGCTGGTCCTTCACACACGCTGTCACGAGCGTGACGATTTGATGCCGTCAGCTCAGTTGAAAAGGCGCCGGGTCTATCGGTGGGCTTTCGCCCGTCATCTGGGAGACCAGCAGTTTCGCGCTGCCCAGGGCCAAGGTGAATCCCAGGGCTCCCTGCCCCACGTTGAGCCACAGATTGCGCATACCCTCCGCCAGGCCAATCATTGGCTTGCTGTGGGTTGTACTGGGGCGCAAACCGGCCCAGGCTTTCGCCCTGCTGAGGTCCAGATCTGGGAACGTTTCTACAATCTGCTGTTTGAGAAGGTCGATACGTGCGGGATCGATCTCCGCCCGCGTCACCCCCATATCGACCATCGCCGCAATGCGTAAATGGTCGCCGAGGGGCGCGTATACAATTTTGCGCGCTGCATCGGTGACGCTTAACCGCGGTGTCTGGCAGTCTGCGCCCATCGGTACGCTCAGGCTGTAACCGCGTAACGCGTAGAGCGGTAGGTTGATCCCCAGCGGCCTGAGCAGTGGCACGCTGGACATCCCCGCCGCGACCACCACCGTATCAGCGGGGATGTCCCCCTGATCGGTGCGAACCGCGATTACCTGTTGCCCCTCGCTTACCAGCGCACGCACCTCGCGCCCCAACGCCATTTGCACGTTGGGTAGGCCCGTCAGCAGGCCCTGCAAGGCTTGGCAGAAGCGATGGCAGTCGCCGGTGGCTTCGCCAGGTGTGTAAATCCCCCCGGCCAACTGCCCACCCACAGATTGCAGCGATGGTTCCAGATCAACACAGCCCGCGCTGTCCATAATCTGCTGATCAGCCCCCAGTTCGCACTGCCATTCCACCATCGGCGCAGCCGCGGACAGTGCGGCTGCGCTGCGGTACACCACCAGCTTGCCGGTGCGAATCAGGTCGAAGTCCAACGGGTGAACCGCCAGCAATTCGTCGAGCGCATCGCGGCTCAGGTACGACAGGCTGAGCATTTCACCGATGGTGCGCCGGACCTGAGCGTCGTTGCAGGCGCGCAAAAACCCCAGGCACCAGCGCCACTGCTGCAGATCCAGGCGCGGCTTGAAACGTAGCGGCGAGTCAGCGCGCAGGAGCCACTGCGGCAACTTACCGATGACACCAGGATCGGCCAGCGGCGCGACATAGCTGTAGCTCAACTGGCCACCGTTGGCGAAGCTGGTTTCCTGCGCAACGTCGGTGTGACGATCCACCAATGTGACTTGCATGCCCTGTTGCGCCAGATACCAGGCACTGGCCAAACCCACGACCCCTGCTCCTATCACCACTACCTGCACAAGCTTGCCCTCTTCTGATACGTAATGCGGTGCGGCCTTAGCACGAAGTTATGGCCGGCATCCATATTGGTCATGGCCTTGCACGATGGGCTTGGTTAGCGTCGCCGATCTTTTCCACATCAGGAGTTGCCATGAGCATCCAGAGAATCTCCGTGAATCCGCGCCTCAGCGGAGTCGTCGTTCATAACGGTCTGGCCTGGTTGTCAGGGCAGGTACCCGATGACCGCAGCCAGGACTGCGCGGGACAGACGCGCCAAATCTTGGCCAAGATCGATGCCCTACTCGCCCAGTCCGGCAGCGACAAATCCAAGCTGTTGAGCGCGCAAATCTGGCTCAAGGACATAGGTTCCGACTTCGCGGCTATGAACGAAGTCTGGAGCCAGTGGCTCCCGGAAGGCACGGCACCTGCACGTGCCACGATCCAGGCGGACCTGGCCTCGCCGGACGTGCTGGTCGAGATCATGCTGACCGCCGCCATCGACGCCTAACCCCCTACCGCGGCAGGCTGGCGCTTGAGTAAGCGCCCCTGACGTTGCTGCACGTTGCCGTCTTCATAGCTGACTACACCGTTGACCACCACCAGATCGATGCCTGGCGCCTGACGGCATGGATCCCTGTACGTGGCAACGTCTTCTATACGAGCCATGTCCACCAGGACCAAGTCAGCGAAAGCGCCTTCGCGCAGTACGCCGCGGTCCTGCAACCGGAAGCGCGAAGCGGAAAGACCGGTCATTTTGCGGACAGCCTCGGCGAGGTCGAACAGCTTCAGCTCACGGCAGTAGTGCGCCAATACCCGAGGAAAGGTACCCCACAGTCGTGGATGAGGATTCGGGTCATTTGGCAGGCCGTCCGAACCCACCATCGATAAGGGATGAGCAAGGATCTTGCGCACGTCGTCCTCGCTCATCATGTGGTAGATGGCGCCCGCAGGTCGGAGTCGCTCGGTCGCTTCCCACTGCGACACGCCCCACTGAGCGGCGATTTCCTTGAGCGTCTGTTTGGCCATTTCCGGGTGCGGGTCGGACCAGGTGATGTAAATCTCCATTTGCCCGTCGACACGCCAGGCGTCCAAGGTGGTCGAGCTGGCTGAATACGGATAGCAATCGCAATTGCAGGTCTGTTCGCTGGCGGCCTTTTCCAACGCGGTGAGGGCCAGAGGCGCACGCCCCCAATTCCCGGCGCCTGCACATTTGAGGTGCGAGATCACCAGATCCGCACCGGCATTGCGGGCGGTGCTGAACGACTCTTGCAATGAATCCAGCAACCCGTCGTGTTCGTTGCGCATATGGGTGGTGTACAACGCACCGTGTTTACCAACAATGTCCACCAGACGCTGAACTTCGGCCAGCGGCGCCTGCTTCGCGTTGGTGTAGGCCAATCCGGTACTCAGGCCGATGGCGCCGGCACGCAATGCGTTATCCAATGCCTCGCACATGGCCTCCAGCTCGCCTTCAGCCGCAGGGCGATCGAACTGCGTCATGACATTGGCACGCAACGCCGTATGCCCGATCAAGGCCGCCACGTTGACGCTCGGCACCGCTTGCTCCACGGCCTGGACATAGGCATCGAAGGTCGGATAAACGAAAGCGTCTTGCGCCCCAAGCAGGTTCATAGGATCGGGCGGCACACCCGGCAGTGATACGGGCGAGGCGCTGATGCCACAATTGCCGACGATTACAGTGGTCACCCCCTGGGAAAGCTTGGCCAGCATCTCGGGTGCACCAATGACATTGGTGTCATCGTGGGTGTGCACGTCGATGAATCCCGGCATCAGGCAGCGGCCTTGGCCCTCGATGACCCGCTGCGCCTCATGCCTGGTGAGATCGCCAATAGCGACGATGCGATCGCCCCGAGTCGCCACGTCGGCGCTGTAGGGCTCAGCACCAGTGCCATCAACCACGGTGACGCCACGAAACAGCAAGTCGAAAGTCATGCAGGGGTCCTCTGTCCAGTCGCGAAATCCCAACCCTTCCCGGAAACCGCATCCATCAACTGCCGTGTGTAGGGTTCACGGGGCGCGGCCAGCACTTGCGCCGCCGGGCCGTACTCGATGACTTGACCGCGTTGCATCACCAGCACGTCGTCGCACAACTGCGCCGCTACCCGCAGGTCATGGGTGATGAACAGAATGGCCACACCCAGGCGCTGCTGAATGTCGTCCAACAGTTGCAGCACTTGCGCTTGCACTGACACGTCCAGCGCCGATACGGCCTCATCGGCGACGATCACGTCCGGCTCCATGGCCAGCGCCCGGGCAATAGCGATACGCTGGCGTTGCCCTCCGGAAAACTGATGCGGATAACGCTCGATGGCATCCGGTGGCAAACCAACCAGTTCAAGTAGTTGCTGACCACGCGCCCAGGCCCGGTCAACAGGCACGCCATGGTTCATCGGGCCTTCAACCAGACTTCTGCCAATGGTGATGCGTGGGTTCAGCGACCGGTTAGGATCCTGAAAAATCATCTGAATGCGTTTGCGATGAGGCTTGAGGCTCGCGGCCGACAGCTCGGAGATCTCCTTGCCCGTGACCCTGATCGCACCGTGGGATGGATTCAGCAGACGCATCACGCAGCGGGCGACAGTGGACTTACCTGAGCCGCTTTCACCCACGATGCCCAGCGTACGCCCGCGGCTGAGCGTGAACGACACGTCATGCACCGCCCGCGTGCCTTCGCGCGTCTTGCCGAACCAACGCCAGCCACCGCCAGCCGTTGGATAGACTTTGCCCAATTCACTGACATCGAGTACCACTTGCGCCCGCTGAGGCGCTTGACGCGCAGCGCGGGGCGCGAGGCTGGGCACGGCAGCCAGCAAGGCTTTGGTGTATGCCTCGCGAGGCCGGGACAGGACCTCTCCGACCGCACCTGTTTCGACCATCCGCCCTTGGCGCATCACGCAGACCCGGTCGGCAATGTCCACGACCACGCCCATGTCATGCGTAATGAACAATACGGCCGTACCGTGTTTCTGCTGCAACTCGCGAATCAATTTGAGTATCTGCTGCTGCGTGGTGACGTCCAACGCAGTGGTCGGTTCGTCGGCGATCAGCAGGCGCGGTTCAAGGACCAGCGCCATGGCAATCATGATGCGCTGACGCTGGCCGCCACTTAGCTGGTGTGGATAGGCGTCATGGATGCGCTCGATGTCCGGTAGGTGGACCTGCGCCAGTGCGTTCATCACCTGGGCCCGTCGCTGCGCGGCTCCCAAATCGGTATGTGTCTGCAACACCTCTTCGATCTGGCGCCCCACGCTGATTACCGGATTGAGGGCCGTCATAGGCTCCTGGAATATCATGGCCATGCGACTGCCGCGCAGAGCCTTGAGACGAGCATTGCTGACCTGCAACACATCCTCGTCGTCAAGCAGAACCCGGCCACTGGTTGCCTGCAACGCACCCTTGGGTAGCAAGCCTAGAGCGGCCAGCGAGGTCACGGACTTGCCTGAGCCGCTCTCGCCCACCAGACACACCGTCTCTCCCGCGCGGATGTCAAAGCTGATGTCCTGTAGGATCGGTCGGCCTTCGGCGGTGTTCACGCACAGCTGCTCGACTCGCAGAATGGCATTCGACTGGTCGGTCATGCGGCGTCCCTTTTTTTCATGCGTGGGTCCAGCGCGTCGCGCACGGCATCACCCAGCAGATTGATCGAGAGAATGCACAGCGACAGCGCAAGCCCCGCCCACAGCACCAGCGATGGTTTGAGCTGAAAGTACACCCTCCCTTCGGAAATGATGTTGCCCCAGGTTGGGATTTCGGTGCCGATGCCTGCGCCGAGGAACGACAGAATCGCCTCGGTCAGGATTGCCGAGGCACAGATGTACGTGCCCTGTACGATCAGCGGCGCCAAGGTATTGGGCATCAGGTGACGGGTGAGAATCTTCAAGGTCGGCGTGCCCATCAACACGGCTGCTTCGACGTAAGGTTCTTCACGGGTTGACAGCACCCGCGAGCGCACCAGCCGCACCACCTGAGGGATTTCCGGCACCATGATCGCGATCATCACGGTCCAGATCCCGGCACTGCTTAAAGAGACGATCGCAATCGCGAGCAAGATGCCCGGGATCGCCATCAGGCCATCCATGACCCGCATCAGCAGCGCGTCGAGTCGTTGGAAGTAACCCGCCAACAGTCCCAGCGGTAGACCGATCAGAATGCTGAGCACCGTGACGCCAATACCGACGGTGAGCGAGATGCGCGCCCCATAAACGATTCGTGAAAACAGGTCGCGCCCATAGGCGTCAGTGCCCAGCCAGAATTCGGCACTTGGCGGCTTGAGGCGAAATGCCGGCGACAACGCCACCGGGTCGTGGTTGGCGATCCAAGGGGCAAATATCGCCATGCCCACGATCGCCATCAGCACCAGCAACGCCAACGCCGAGGTGAAGGGCACGCCGTTCAGCCTGACGAATCGACGGCGTGATGCAGGCAGGCTCAAAGAAACGGGTTTGCTCATGGCCTTGCCTCAGTAGCGAATGCGTGGATCACTGATCGCGTACGACAGGTCGATCAGCAGATTGATGACGACATACACACCGCTGGTCAGCAGGATCATGCCCTGGATCACCGGGTAGTCGCGGGCGAGCACGGCGTCCACGATCAGCCGCCCGAGCCCCGGAATGTTGAACACGCTTTCGGTGACCACGACCCCGGAAATCATCAGCGCGAATCCGGTGCCGATGACCGTGAGGATCGGGATCATGGCGTTGCGCAGCGCATGCCGAAACAACACATGCCCTTCGGCCAGACCCTTGGCGCGCGCCGTGCGGATGTAATCCTCACCCAACACTTCGAGCATGCTGGCGCGGGTCATGCGCGCCACCAGCGCCACGTACACCGACGACAGGGTGAGCGCCGGCAAGACGATGCGCTGGGTAAACGGCCCGATGCCCTCGGTGATGCTGCGAAAGCCCTGCACCGGCAACCACCGCAACTCCAGGGCAAACACGGTGATCAGCACGTAACCGATCACGAACACTGGAATTGAAAAGCCCAACACGGAGGTCGACATCACCAGGTTGTCGATCCAGCTGCCGTGTTTCCAGGCCGCCAGTACACCCAGCGGTACCGAGATCAGAATGGTGAACAGAATGGCCACCAGTGCCAAGCTCAAGGTCGGCTCCACGCGCTGGGCAATCATGCTCAGTACCGGAGTGTGGGCCATCAGCGAGATGCTGAAATCACCGTGCAGCAGTTGCCAGATCCACACGAAGAACTGCCGGTAGAGGGGCTGGTTCAGCCCCAGGCTTTCACGGATCGCCGCCAGTTGTTCAGGACTTGCCATGTCCCCAGCGATGATCGCCGCGGGGTCGCCGGGCGACAGGCGAAGCAGGAGGAACACGAACAGTGCGACCACCAGCATCACCGGAACCGCCGCCAGTACTCGGCGCAGGAAATAACTCAACATCGAAGCCTCCGAAGGCAAGAATCAAGTCGCGGCGATCAGTCGGCTTTTTCGACGTTCCAGAACACCGTGGACGGGCCGGTCATCAAATGAGTGATATGGCTGTTCCAGGCGGCGACGTCGAAGTACTGACCCAGCGGGATGTAGGCGACCTGGTCCATGGCGCGTTTCTGAATCTGCACGGCAATGGCCTTCTGCTGCGCGGACACAGTGGCGGTGGCAAAATCCACCCGCAACTGGTTCATTTCGGGATCGGTTGGCCAGCCGAACCAGGCGCCTTTCTGTCCGCTGCCATCAAGCATCGGGTTGACGACCGGGTTCCAGATGGTTTCAGCGTTCCAATAGGTGAAGAACAGGTTCCAGCCGCCTTGGGATGGCGGGTTCTGGTTGGCGCGGCGCGACACGAGGGTTTGCCAATCCATTGGTTGCAGGTCGACGTTAAAGCCCGCCTTGCGCAAGGCCTGGGCAGCGACCACAGGCTGGGGGGCCTGGCTCGGCACGTCGGTCGGCTGCAGGATGACTACCGGGGTGCCGTCGTAACCGGCTTTTTTCAGCAGCGCTTTCGCCGCTTCCAGATTGCCGCCGCTGGTCAGCGATTCACCGCCTGCGTCACTCTCCAGCGTCGTGCCGCAGCCGAACACGGATGCACAAAGCTTATAGAACTCCGGGTTGCCGACCAGCGCTTCGAGCACGTCCTTCTGGTTCATCGCCAGTAACGCTGCGCGGCGAATATCCGGGTTGTTGAACGGTGGGTAGAGGAAGTTGAAGCGGCCGCCGGTCATGGAGCCCAGTTTGCTCAGGACACCCGATTTCAAGTGGTCGTCAGCTTGGACCATTGGCAGCAAGTCAATCGGCAATTGCTCAATAAAATCGATGTCACCCGACGACAGCGCGTTGATCGCGGTCATGCGGTCCGGCATGTTGATCCACTCCACGCGGTCGACCTTGACCACCTTGCCGCCTGCCGTGCCGCTGGCCGGCTCTTTGCGCGGTACGTACTGCTTGAATTTCTCGTAGACGACCCGATTGCCTGGGTCGAACTCTTTGGCGACGAACACGTAAGGGCCCGAGCCGGTATAATCCGTGATGGTTTTGCCATCAGGGGTGTTGGCAACACGCTCAGGCATCATGAAAGCTGCTACCGAGGACGGTTTGGCCAGCAGCTGCAGTACATAGCCAAAAGGCTTGGCCAGGGTCAGGGTGATGGTTTTCTCGTTGGTGGCGACGATGCTGGCGGTGTACTTCATCATCAACTGGCCGCCTATGTCGAAGTGCGCCCAGCGCTTGAGCGACGCAACGCAGTCGGCGGCCGTAACCGGTTTGCCGTCATGCCACAGCAGGCCGTCACGCAGGTTGAAGGTATACGTCAACCCGTCCGGCGACACCGTCCAGTCCGCCATTTGCGGCTGCGGAACGAAGTGCTCGTCCATGCCGATCAGGGTGTCGTAGATCATGTAAGCGTGATTGCGGGTGATCTGGGCCGTTGTGGCGATAGGGTCAAGCACACGAAGCGATGACGACATCACGGCGTGCAGGGTCTTTTCAGCCGCCAGGGTGAACGGTGCATGCAGCGCGGCCGCCAAGCCAACAGGCATCAACAGGCGGGCGATCACAGCGCGGGACAGGCGTAATTTCATGCTCCAACACTCCTTACAGTGGGCTACGTTCGGTGTCGGCAGTTTTCCTTGTGTGCGAAATAGCTGTAACAAACCCGACGCCTCTGCGGGCGTCTGAGTAGTGAAGTGTCGCGGTTACACCATCACTGCCATGGCGTGATCGATGTACAACTGGCGCAAACGCTGGGTCAGCTTGCCAGGCTTGCCATCACCGACGAGTTGCCCGTCGACGCTCACTACCGGGTAAACAAATGAGGTGGATGAAGTGATGAAGGCTTCCGCCGCCGCGGCCGCTTCTTCAAGGGTGTAGGCACGCTCTTCAAGGCGCAGATCGTGCTCCCTGACCAGTTCGATCAAGGCGCCACGGGTGATGCCGGGCAACAAAGCGCGAGATAGTTCACGCGTCACTACGGCGCCATCGTGGGTAATGATGAACGCGTTATTGGAGGTGCCTTCCGTCACCCACCCGTCTTTCACGAGCCAGGCATCGTCAGCACCTTTTGCCTTCGCTTGTTCTTTGGCCATGCAGGCATAGAGCAGCTGGGTCGTTTTGATATCGCTGCGGCCCCAGCGCAAGTCAGGCAAACCAATGATGTTCATGCCGCGTTTGGCCAGCGGACTGTCCAGCACTACCTTGGCCTGGGTGTAAAGCACCACGGTCAACGCGCTGCCTGCGGGCGGGTACAGAAAGTTGCGATCCTCGACGCCGCGAGTGACCTGCATGTACACCAGCCCCTCGGCCAGCTCATTACGGGCGATCAATTCGCGATGGATCGCCAGTAACTGGACAGCGTCAAGCGGCAAGTCCAGCGCCATCTCCCGCAACGACCGCGACAGGCGCGCCAGGTGCAAATCGAAATCTACCAGCTTGCCTTGCAGCACTGCTGTCACTTCATAGATGCCATCAGCGAACATGAAGCCGCGGTCGAAAATGGAGATGTTAGCTTCGTTTTCAGGTACGAAGGCGCCGTTGAGATACACGCTGCGCATGGGTCGTTCCTCCGATCAATAAACAGCTCAGGGACGCTGAACGCCGGTCTGGCTGGTGATGATGCCGTAATGCTCAATGCGCCGATGACGGGCGAAGTCGAAGATGGTCGTCTTGCCGAAGTTGCACAGGTCCATGTCGCAGGCATGCACGATCAACTCATCGCCCTGCCCTTGAGCCTTAGCAACCACGAAGCCGTTCGGGTCGACGATCACGCTGCCGCCCATCAACGGGTAACCGTCCTCGACACCGGCCTTGGCTACGCCCACGACCCAGGTCGCATTCTGGTAGGCGCCGGACTGCATGCACAGTTGCGAATGGAACAGGCGCTGCTCTTCACCTTCGGCCTGGCGCTGGGAATTAATGGAAGGCGTGTTGTAGCCCAACAGCACCAGTTCGACGCCTTGCAGGCCCATGACACGGTAAGTTTCCGGCCAGCGACGATCGTTACAGATGCACATGCCCATGACCGTGCCATGGGTTTCCCAGGTCTGGAAGCCCAGATCACCGGGTTCGAAATAGCGCTTTTCTAGATGCTGGAAATCACGCTCGGTGTCGAATTCCACATGCCCTGGCAAATGCACCTTGCGGTATTTGCCAACGATGTTGCCTTCGCGGTCGGTGAGGATCGAGGTATTGAAATGGCGACCTTCGGGGGTCAGCTCGGCGTAACCGAAAGAGATCGCTATCCCATGCTCACGGGAGAAGTCGAACAGCGGTTGGGTGACAGCGCTGGGCATCTCGGATTCGAACCAGGCGTCAACCTCCACTTGATCTTCCATGTACCAGCGAGGAAAGAACGTTGTCAGCGCCAATTCAGGAAAGACCACCAGTCCACAGCCCTGTTGGCGAGCCTGTTCCAGCAGCACCAACATGCGCTGTACCACACTGGCCCGGGATTCGTTTTTCTGGATAGCCCCTAACTGGGCGCCGCCAATAACAATTTCGCGCATGCTGCCATTCCTCCACGAGACCGGCTCGATGCCGGTTGATCTTTTCCACTGCGTGGAGACCATTGTGTGAGGGGCAAAGCGGGTTGTCGCATGCCAATACATCGACAGTGATTAACCAGTTGTTAACCAGTCCCGAACAGTTCCAGACCGCTGTCAGCGAGTGTGCGCCGCAGATGCTCGACAAACCCCTGGGCGAACTGCGCCAGCGGCTCTCGGCGTAGATGAACCAAACTGACGGTCAGTCTTTCGTCAGTCAAAAGCGGTAGCACCGCCATGCGTTCGCTGCCCGATGCACGCCAGGAAACTTCGTCAACAACCGAAAACCCAGCGCCGTTCTTAACCAATGCACAGGCATGATGGGGGGAATCCACGTCGATGTCCGGCCAATAGGGCAAGCCTTGGCGTTCAAACGCCGGTTTCACGAAACTGAAAAACGGTGTATCGGCGGGATATCCAATGAATGGCGACTCGGCCAGCACCTGACGTAGCTCATCCGCCGGCACCCGGGTCAACGGATGATCGGCCGGACACACCACCAGCACTCGAATGTCGCTGAGCGGCACGGCGCGCAGGTTGGGGTGGTCGATGGGAAACAGCGAAATGCCGAAATCCGCCTGCTGATCCAGCAGCCGGTCACGCAGCGAGACGTGTCGCAGGCACTCAAGGCTCACCCGGATGTCGGCGTTTTCACGGCGGTAGCTGGCGATGGCATCCGGCACGAATTGGTGACCAAGGCTCGGACTGCTGACAATGCGCAATACGCCATGGCGTTGCTGCACTAGGTCGTGCAAGGTGGTGTTGACCCGCTGAATGTCGCGATAAACCGACTCAACGTCAGCAAACAAGCGTCGCGCTTCTGGCGACGGATACAGCCGCCCTTTCACTCGCTCGAACAGTTGAAATCCGATACGTGCCTCGGTATGAGACAGCATGCGACTGACAGCAGGCTGCGACACCAGCAACAGCTGCGCTGCCCCATTGATGGAGCCAGTGATCATTACCGCACGGAACACTTCGATCTGGCGTAGATTTAGCGACTGCATGAAAGCTACCTCGCTGACCTCTTCGGCATCCTGCGGAAGGGTCAGTGCTTAACAAGTTGTTATAGCTTTATAGCAATTAGTATGCCAATTTAGTAAATCGTAAGAAATTTACGCTGACAGTCTGCAAAAGACTCGGCAATATTGCGCCCAATTTTTCTTGAGGCCCTTGCCGTGTCCGTTCCTCAAACGATCTTGCCTGTCTTTCTTTTGATCATCCTCGGGTACGTGTTAGCTAGACGCAACGCGCTTGATAGCAACACCACCAAGACGCTGGGCAACCTTGCCTTCAAGCTGTTCATGCCCATGGTGTTGTTCACCGGCATGCTCACCGCACCGCTTCACGACGGCCTGGCCATGAACATCCTGGTGGCGTACTTCGTACCGACGCTCATCGTGTTCAGCATCGTGAACTTGGTCGCCCATGCCTTTCTTAAACACCCAAGCCCATTCGGGCTAACCGCCGCCTTTGGTAATAACGCACTGATCGGCATTCCCATGGTCGCCGGTGTGTTCGGCAATGGTGCGTTGGTGCTGGTATTCACCGTACTGGCCGTCCACAGCCTTCTGCTGTTCAGCTTCCAGAGCCTCTATAACACCGTCGCCGGGAGTGAACCGTTCAAAGCGTCGACGTTGATCGCTAGCCTGGCCAACCCGATGATCGTTGGCCTGCTGCTGGGCGTGACGGTCAATCTGACCAATCTGAGCTTGCCAGGCTGGGGGCTGCAACTGACACACTGGCTCGCCCAGGCCGCGCTGCCCTGTGCGCTGATCGTGCTAGGAGCCAACCTCTCGGGTTATCGCCTACGCCCTGACCTTTACGCAACCGGTATAACGGCTGCGAAACTGTTTCTCCTACCATTGCTGGTATTGCTGTCCTGCATTGCCATGGGGATCGACGGCATACCGCGCGGCGTATTGGTGTTGATGGCCGCCAACCCCAGCGGGGTCAACGTTCTGGGCTTCGCCCGCTCATTGGAAGACAGCCGCAAGGCCAGTTCGGCCATTTGCCTTTCGACTCTCCTATCAGCGTTGACTTTGCCGTTGTGGATGTGGATCAACGCCTGCGTCTAAGCCTTACACCAGCCGATCCTGCGGCTCGCCACCCGCCAGCACATGCACCACCCCTTGCGTAACGGCGGTGGCCATGCGGATCAACGACTGCTCTGTGGACGCACCGGTGTGCGGTGTCAACAGCACATTAGGCATGTGTAATAACGGATAATCAGCAGGCATGCTGTCGAAGGCGTAAACGTCGAGTCCGGCCCCCGCGATCCGGCCCGATTGAAGCACCTCAATCAACGCAGCTTCATCCACCAGCGGCGCACGCCCGGTATTGATCAAAAGCCCCGAAGGTTTCATTTGTTGCAGTTGTTCGGCGCCAATGATGTGGTACGTCTGTGGCACCGAAGGCAAATGAAGCGAGACGATATCGCTACTTCCCAACAGTGTCTCAAGGCTCTGCGCGCGCTTCATGCCTAATGCATTCAATTGCGTTTCGGTGGTGCTACGGGCCAAGACTTGCACCTGCATACCTAGCGCCAGCGCTAGCGCCCCGGTTGCCCTGCCGATCGCACCAAAGCCGACTAGCCCCAGCATCTGTCCGTGCAACTCGCGCAAATTCGCCCTAAAACGGAACGCCATGTCGCCCACTTTTGCAGCAGTGTAACTAGGCACCAGCTGCTTGTTCAGTGCCAACATCAGTGTTATCGCGTGCTCAGCAACCGAACGAGCGTTGCGGCCAGGCGTATTAAACACTCGCACGTTTAAATCCCGGGCGGCATCGAGGTCGATATTGTCGAAACCCGCACCATGCACCCCAATGACGCGCAGTTTTTTGAATCGCTCCATTTCAGGGCGACCGAATAGTGTGCTGCGGAAGATACCCGCCACCACCTTATCCGGCTCCGCCCGTTGACAGGCTTGTTCGCCAATCAGTACCTCCAGGCCAGCCGCGTGCAGGACCTCGATTCCTGAGGCATGAATAGGTTGGGGCATCAAGCACTGGTTCATGGCTTTCTCACTGGTTTTAGAGGGAAGGAAGACAATGGCATTCACATTGCATTCCAATGGTATACCCGAAATCTACCAGGATTGATCGTGCGCTGCGATCTATTCCAGCCAGAGAGAGAAAAATGTCGCAATTACCGACCACCGTTCATCCGCAGCACATTTTGCAGGCCACGCGCGGCGTCGCTGTCAAAGTTTGCAAAGGCGAAGCCATTTCCATCATCAACCTGCACGGAAACCAAGTGGTCGATGCCTGGGCCGTTAACCTGAACGACAGCGGCGAATACAGCGCGCTGGAGCACACACGCTCGATCAACAGCAACATCTTCTTCGAAACTGGCATGACCTTAGTCAGCACCCTGCGTCGAGCGATGCTCACACTGATAGAAGACAGCTCCCCGGGTCGTCACGACACCCTGCTCTGCCCGTGCAATAGCGCGATCTACCAAGAGTTAGGCTGCACCGAGTACCACCGCAATTGCACCGATAACTTTCACGAAGCACTGGCCGAGCAAGGCATGAGGTGCGCCTGCACACCCGCCTCGCTGAATCTGTTCATGAACGTTCCGGTGGCTCAGGACGGCAGCGTTCAGCGTGTACCTCCGCGGTCGCACGCTGGAGACCGCGTGACCCTACGCGCCGAAATGGACCTAATGGTCGTGCTCTCGGCTTGTCCGCAGGACATCACCCCGATCAATGGTGTTGGCCGCCAGCCCAGCGATATCTCTTGGTGCGTCCACTCCCTCGCCGCTCAGGAATAACCGTATGAATCCGACCGGAAAACCGATGCTGCGGATCAAGGAACTGAGCAAAAGCTATGGTGACCTGCACGTCCTCAAAGATGTGGCGCTCGATGTTTTTCCCGGTGAAGTGGTGTCGATCATCGGCGCCAGTGGCTCCGGAAAAAGCACGTTTCTACGCTGCCTGAACGTCATGGAAATGCCCCAGGCGGGGTTTATGGAGTTTGAAGATTTTTCCTTCGACTTCCGTGAAGGCGCACGGGCGCAGCCGACCCCTGAACAGCTACGGGCATTGCGTGCACAAATCGGAATGGTGTTCCAGAGCTATAACCTGTGGCCGCACAAGACCGTGCTGCAAAATGTCATCGAGGCGCCCATTCGCGTGCTGAAAATGCCTAAGGCACAGGCCGTTGAAGAAGGCGAGGCACTGCTGACCAAAGTAGGGCTATTCGACAAACGCCATCAGTATCCTGGCAAGTTGTCCGGCGGCCAGCAACAACGGGTGGCGATTGCCCGCGCGCTGGCGATGAAGCCCAAGGTAATGCTGTTCGACGAAGCGACGTCGGCGCTGGACCCGGAACTTGTCGGAGAGGTACTCGCCTTGATCGCGTCGCTCGCCGCTGATGGTATGACCATGTTGCTGGTGACCCACGAAATCGCGTTCGCCCGCGATGTCTCGACCCGCGTGTTGTATTTCGATCAAGGTCGCATTGCCGAAGAGGGACTGCCCGAGGAAGTGCTGCGCCAACCGAAAAACGAGCGGTTGCGCCATTTTCTCAAACGCATCCTTCATGAAGACATCAAGCCCTCGGCCGCGGAGAAACCGCAATGAGTCAGTTGTACAGCGACATCGTTCTTTATGGGCCAGGCTTCTTGGAAGCAGCCTGGCTTGTATTGATGATCACCGTATCTACCATTGCCCTTAGCTGGGTGTTCGGCTTGCTGGCCGTGCTAGGCAAACGCTCGAACATTGCGGCGTTGCGCGGCATCGCTAGCTTTTACATATGGTTCATCCGCGGCACCCCTGCATTGATTCAAGTCTTCATCATCTACTACGGAATGCCGCAAGTAGGTATCAACCCGTCGCCGTTTCTGGCCGGGGTCATTGCGCTGGGCTTGAACAGCGGCGCCTATGTGGCTGAGATCATCCGCTCCGGTTTGCTGGCCATTCCTAAAGGGCAATTCGAGTCATCGCAAGCGCTGGGCATGAGCCACCCGGAGACTATGGCCCGCATCGTCCTGCCACAGGTGTTCCGCATCATCCTGCCGCCGTTGACCAACGAGGCTATCGCGGCGCTGAAAAACACGTCGCTGCTGTCCACCATCACCGTGGTTGATTTAACGCTGTACGCACAGACGATCATCTCGATGACCTTCCGTCCGTTCCAGTTCTTCATCGCTACCGCCTTAATCTACCTGGTACTGACCACGCTGCTTACCCAACTGTCGTCCTGGCTGGAGCGTCGCCAGATTCGCCTGAGCTGATGTGTCCATTTCCCTTTATTAATGTGCAAACGAGTGATCGCCGATGAACATCAAACGTCTTTCCCACCTGCTCGCCGCCGTTTTCGTCCTGAATTTCGGAAGCCACGCCCTGGCCGAAGAACTGGAACTGTTGAAGCCCGGACAGCTGAAAGTCGCGACGCTGGGCACCTTCCCGCCCTTCAGCATGCGCAGCCCGAACGGTCAGCTCGATGGCCTGGAAGTGCGCGTCATGAAAGAAATCGCCCGCCGCCTGAACCTGCAATACACGCCGGTCCTGGTGCAATGGGACTCCTTGTTGGTCGCACTTGAAGCCAACCAATTTGACGTCAGCACCTGCGCCATGGACATCACCCCGGCTCGGCAGAAGCAGATCGTGTTTTCCGACGGCTGGATTGAGTCCGGCGCACGCATCCTGACGCCGTTGGATTCGCCGATCAAATCGGCGGCTGACCTTAAGGGCAAGCGCGTCGGCACCCAAGTATCTTCCACCTACGCCGTTCTGGCGCAAGAGCACGGTGCAGAGGTCAAAAGCTACAAATCCGAGTCCGACACTGTGCAGGACCTGGCCAACCACAACGTCGATGCAGTCATCACCGATTCGATCACGGGAGCTTATCTAATAAAACACGTCGGCTTGCCCATTAGCATGACCGACGACTACGTCAGCCACATCCAGAAAGGCTTCGCATTCAAGAAAGGTAAACCTGAACTGGTGGCCGCCGTGAACAGGGCGCTGGCGGACATGAAAGCAGACGGCACCTATGCAAAACTGACCACCGACCTGATCGGCTACGACCCTGTGCCCAAGGATCCGGTCCGCACGCTGAAGCAGTAATTACCGGCCAAGTAGCCCCGCGAACTATCATGCGGGGCGCGACCCGGCGTAACATACGGGCCGTCGTCGGCAACTGCCCCCGCGTACCGTCGCCATCCCGTATTTATGTCTGATACTCCTTGTGTGAAGTGAGATATGGAACCGATCAAATCCACGGCCGAATTCCTTGGCGAACGGGAACAGAATCTCAGCGCCAAGGCTTACGACGCGATGCTGCAGATGCTGATTAGTCGCGAACTACCGCCCAATACGGTCTTGCAGGAGCGTCGGCTGGCGGAGTTGCTGAACATCTCTCGCACCCCTGTACGCGATGCGTTGACCCGCTTGGAAAACGAAGGGCTCATCAGCCGCACGGCCGGACGCACATTGGTGGTCCGGCAGTTTTCCATCCGCGAACTGATCGAAACGCTCCATGTACGTCGCACGTTGGAAGCCGAGGCCGCGCGCCTTGCGGCGGGTCGAGTACCGGCCACTGAACTCGACGAAATGGAAACCAGCGTGCGCCGACTGCTTGACGCCGAGGTGCCGAATGCTGAAGAAGACTGGATCGTCGACAGCAAACTGCACCAGATGCTGTCCCATTACAGTGGCAACCTGTTGCTCACGCAGTACATCGAAACGCTGCGCTTGAAAACTCGAATGTTCAACCTGAGCGTCGCGCCCGAGCGCTTTGAAAGTGCCCACCAGGAGCACTTAGCCATCGTACAGGCATTAAAAGCCGGCTATCAGGAACACCTGGCAATCATCGAGGCACTGCGTTCGGGGGATGGCGACGCAGCCCAGAAAGCCGCCGCCGCGCACATCGACAGCGTGCGCCAAAGCATTATCAACCGATTCAGCCATTTGTAACCGCTCGCACACCCGCCCAACAAGTCAGCACCGCAGGCAGTGCTGACTCGCCTTCAACCTGCACGGTTGGCCAGCACAGTCGCCAATAACCGCGTGGCATCACAAAAATCCTCACGGCTCATCGCCTCGTCAGGGTTGTGGCTGCCGTTAGCATTACGGATGAACACCATCGCGGTGTCGACCCCCTGCCCTGCGAACACCGCCGCGTCATGCCCTGCACCACTCGGCATGGACCTCGTTTTAACGCCCCATTGGCGGGCTGCCCGGTCCAGTTCTGCGACCAGCTGTGGCGACATCACTCCTGGAGTGCTTTGCGTCCGCTCGCCCAGATCGAATGTCACCCCATGCTGCGTACCGATCTGCGCGATCGTGGCCTGTAAGTTTTGTTCCATAAGCGCCAACGTCGACGTCTTCTCGGAGCGCAGGTCAATACAGAAATCGACCTGCCCGGAAACCTTACTGAAATCTGCTTGCACCGGGTCGGTGGCAAACTGGCCTACCGTCACCGTCAGTTGATGGCCTTCTTGCTCCATGCGCTCCCACAAGTGCTGCAGCGCCATTACTAACTGACTGACCGCCACTACCGCATCACGCCGATGACTGCGTGGTGTGGCGCCGGAGTGTGCGTAGCCGCCCAACGCGCGGGCCTTGCGGTAGCGAAGGCTGCCACAGATGCCGCTGACTATACCGAGCGCGATATCGGCCTCGATCAACACTGGCCCCTGCTCAATATGCACCTCGATAAAGCTGTCAATATTTCTGGGGTTCAGAGCCGCCACTTGCGACGCGATCTGTTCGGGAGCGCCCCCAAGGCGCAACAGGTGCTCGCTCAGGGTTTGCCCATTGTCAGCACGTCGGGCTTGTAGGGCTTCGGCCGGCAACAGACCGAACGCGCCTTTGCTCCCGACATATGACACCGGAAACCAAGCGCTTTCCTCAGCACGAACAGCCATGACCGTTACATCATGTTCAGGCTGATACCCGGCCTTGGCCCAACCGCTAAGCACTGCCAACCCCGCAACCACGCCGGCCGCACCGTCGTAATTACCACCTCGGGGTACCGAGTCAAGGTGGGACCCGGTCATGACTACCTGGGTACGACGTACCCGCCCTGGCAAAGTCATGTAAAGGTTTAAGGCGGCATCGACCGATACTTCCAACCCGGCTTGCAGCGCTTGTTCTCGTAGCAGGTCGTGAGCACGCTGCTCTCCGGAGCCGTAACTGTCCCGCGTAATTCCGACGCCATCGAAGCTCAAGGCGTGCAATGTGAGAAAAAGCGCATCGGCTTGGGCCCAGTCCGGTTCCGGCAGTTGCTTACGCATTTCTGAGCTCATTACAGCAACTCCTTGCAGGCATCGACGATGCGCTGGCAAGCCGTAACCAGTTCGTCGTCACTGACGCTGTAAGACACGCGGAAATACGGCGCAAGGCCGAAAGCTGTACCGGGCACCACTGCCACGCCAGCGCCTTCCAACAGGTAGCGGCACAAATCGACATCGGTTTTGATCAGTTCACCCTCGGGCGTACGTTTATCGATCAGCGCTCCACACTCCACATACAGATAAAACGCCGCAGGTGGACAGGCGACATTCAACAGCGGCTTGGCGTTTTCGAAAATTGCCAACGCCTGATTACGACGTGCACGAAGACGTTCACACCAATGGGCGATGAAGTCCTGAGGACCATTCAGCGCGGCAATGGCGCCAGCCTGACTGATTGAGGACGGATGGTTGGTACTCTGAGACTGCAGCATCTCGATACCTTTGATCAGCCAGGAGGGGCCGCCACCGTACCCCAGACGCCAACCCGTCATCGCGTGGCTTTTAGACACCCCATTGACTGTCAACGTCCGTTCCAGAAAATCCGGCACTGCCTGTGCGAACGACGCGAAGCGACCTTCAAAAACAATCGGCTCGTAAATATCGTCAGACATCACCAGTACCCGGGGATGGTTACGCAACACATCGGCGAGCGCACGCAGCTCCTCGGCGCTGTAAAGCGCGCCCGACGGATTGCCCGGTGAGTTGAGCAACAACCAACGGGTATTTGGAGTCAAGTTAGCGGCCAACGACTTTGGCGTCAGCTTGAAATCATCGCCCCCTTCAGGGGTGACCGGCACCGGACGAGCACCGGTCAACAACACCATTTCTGGATAGGACACCCAATAAGGTGCGACGAACACCACCTCATCTGTAGGCTCCAGTGTCGCCAGCAGCGCATTAAAAATAATCTGCTTCGCACCGGTGGCAGCAATGACCTGATCACCGGAATAGACCAATCCGTTATCCCGCTGGAACTTGCCGATGATCGCCTGCTTAAGCGCAGCGGTACCAGCAACACTCGTGTAACGCGTGTGCCCCTGACGCATGGCATCAATAGCGGCCTGCTGAATATGCTCCGGCGTGTCGAAATCCAGTTCCCCGGTGCTCAGACTGATGACACTCCGACCATGAGCTGCCATACGACGCGCTGCTTCAGCGATCGCGGCGGTTGAGGACGGGCGGACGCGGGATACCACGGAAGAAAGCTGCTTGTGGTCAGAAACGCTGTGCATGGCAATCTCGCTGCAAGAAAATAACAATGGTATACCGTTGGGATACTCATGTCATACAGCGTTTCCTGTCTTCTGACACATGGGGTACGGAGAACCAGTCGAGTACTTGCTTCCCGAATTACGTCCCGCGCCCCCCACAATGTCTCTGGCCATCTCATCCGCGGATACCATGCCGCCACCTGGGGTCGAACGAGCTAGATGGGTTGTGGTTTTTGCACGGACTTAACCCCAGTACGCCCGCCAGTGCAGACGTTTCAAGTTAAATGGCAGCATCTCAACACCGAATACGGCGCCGACCGCTTAGTCCATTAAATGCTGGCGAGGCACGTTCGCGAAAACCCTGCAAAAGAATGCAGCGTAGCGTCAAGACATCGGTCCGACTGATGGTGGCGCTGAAGCAGATGGCCAGATCTCCTACGCCGACGCCGATCACTACGGCCATCGCGGTGTGACACGTAGGCAATCAGCAGGTGCGCGCACCCATGCTGCCGCAGGCGCTCAACCTGGTGTTCAAGTGAGGCGGCCGGATCCCACATCCACGCCGGCGCAAAGCACTCGATCTGCGCCGCGAGCGCAGCGGTCGCAGCGTGCACGTCAGCCAGTACCTGGAACCAGAGCTCTGCCATGATGGCGCCGGCCTGGTGATCGAGCGGGAGCCGAGACAGGCGGTGAGGCAGGGCCAGGGCCTGATCCACGAACCCGGGCAGCCGCCGAACGCCGAAGGTGTGGCGTTCCGTGGGGCGGTGGTGCCGCGCCCGTGCTTCGGCCTCTAGCGCGCGCTGCAGAATGTCCGGCAGCCACGGCAGCGCTGCGGCCATTCCCCAATGCTCGGCAAACTGGCGAGCGCTGAACGTCCCGTTCTTGCCGTTCGGCATCACGAACCAACCACACTCGACCGCTTCGGCTATGAGCTGGACGGGTGTTCGCAGGCAAGGTGGCACCGCGGCCAGCACGTCGCGGTGAGCTGCCGACTGGCGAGCGGCGAGATACCTATGCGCCCAGGGATAGGCCTCCTTGCGCAGGATCGCCTTGCGGTAGTGTTCCAGGGGGAAGGAAGCCCTTTCCTGGCGAGAGGTTCTATTGAATTCATCTTGGCTGCCCGCAGTTGATGCAGCCAGCGTACGGAGAATCGATAGAATGCAAGTTGTCAGCTTTCGACTGTGGTTTCAACCGGTCGACGCAACAGCGTGGTTAAAACACTCGGCGGG